>JBIIDF010000137.1:0-7509 GCA_044238535.1 Vicinamibacterales bacterium | reverse complement strand
TCGACGTCCCGGCGCTCGTCGGCGTCCTGCGAGACCTCCGCAGCCGACGCATCCGCCTGACGACGGTGGACACCCGACTACCCTCGCCGTTTGCCGCCTCGCTCCTGTATGGCTACGTCGCGACCTATCTGTATGACGGCGACGCACCGCTGGCCGAACGGCGCGCCCACGCGCTGGCGGTCGACCAGGCCCAGCTGCGAGAACTGATCGGTGAAGGCGCACTGCGCGACCTGCTGTCCGCCGACGCCATCGACACCGCCGAGCACGACGCGCAGGGTCTCAGCGCCACGCACCAGGCCCGCAGTGGCGATGGCCTGCACGATCTGTTGCTGCGTGTCGGCGATCTGTCCGTCGACGAGCTCACGCTGCGCGCACGCCCCGGTCTGATTCCCGACGCCCTCGAGGCGCTGGTGGGGGCACGCCGTATCCTCGCCGTCAGGATTGGCGGCGAACGCCGCTTCATCGCGGTCGAAGATGGCGCCCGGTATCGCGACGCCCTCGGCACTCCGCTGCCTCAGGGGCTGCCCGAGTCCCTACTGGCACCAGCCCCGGACGCGGTGCTCTCGCTGGTCCGGCGCTTCGCACGGACGCACGGGCCGTTTCCCGCCACCGACCTTGCCACGCGCTTCGGGCTGGGCGTGGCCGTCATTGACGCCGCCCTGCTGGAGCTGCGTGCCGCCGGTCGCGTCGTGGACGGCGAATTCCGCCCGGGCGGACACGGGCGCGAGTGGTGCGACACGGGGATGTTGCGCATCATCCGGCGGCAATCGCTGGCCGCGCTGCGTGACGAGGTGGCCCCGGTCGACACGGCCGTCTTCGGGCGGTTCCTCCTGCAGTGGCACGGCATCGGTCGTCCGCGGCGAGGGCTCGACGCCCTGCTCGACGTCGTGGAACACCTGCAGGGGACGCCGCTGGTCGCCTCGACCCTCGAATCGCAGGTACTACCGAGTCGCCTCGAGGGCTATGTCCCGGCACAGCTCGACACCCTGCTGTCGGCCGGAGAGGTCACCTGGGTCGGGCTCGATCCGCTCGGCGAACACGACGGGCGTGTCGCCCTGTATCTCACCGACCATCTGCGCCGGCTCCTGCCGCCGACCCTGACGACAGAGCCCACGGGCCTGCCTCCGCGCGCGGCCGCCGCACTGGCCTATCTGCTCCGTGAAGGCGCGGCGTTTTTCGCCGCGATCCACGAGGCCAGCGGGGGCGGATTCCCGCAGGAGACCGTGGATGCGCTCTGGGCACTCGTCTGGCAGGGGCTGGTGACCAACGACGCGCTGCATCCCCTGCGCGCCTACCTGTCGGGGCCCGGGGCCTCTCCCCGGCGTGACCGTCGCACGGCCGGCTTCCGGTCGCGTCGCCTCGTGCCGCCTTCTGCCGAGGGGCGGTGGTCGGCGGTGCCGACGACCGGGCGATCAGCCGACACGGCGTGGGCCACGGCCATGGCGCAGCAGTGGCTGACGCGGCACGGCGTGGTAACGCGCGATCTGGTGGCGATTGATCCCGTGCCTGGGGGATTCAGCACGGTGTATCCGGTGCTGCGGCGCCTGGAAGAGACGGGCCGGATCCGTCGCGGCTATTTTGTGGCGGGCCTTGGGGCGGCGCAGTTTGCCACCCCGGGCGCGGTCGATCTGCTGCGCGCCGCACGCGCCACCGACGAGGCGCCGCAGGTGGCGGTGCTGGCGGCGACGGATCCAGCGAACGTGTACGGCGCGCTGGTCGACTGGCCGCAGTGGCCGCGAGGCGCCACCGCCCCCCTGCGCGCCTCGCGGAGCGCGGGCGCGCGCGTCGTCCTCGTGGACGGCGCGGCGGTGGCGTGGCTCGCCCGCGGCGGCCGGGCCCTGCTGCTGGCCCTGCCGCCCGACGAGCCCGAGCAGTCACGCGCCGGGCAGGCCGTGGCGCGCGCGCTCGCGCGCCTCGGGCATGAGGGGCCGCCGGGGCGCCGGGGGCTGCTCCTCGCCGAGATCAACGGCGCGGCAGCGGCCGCAGCGCCCGAGGCCCACTGCTTTCTTGCCGCCGGCTTTGTCGCCGCCGCCGGCGGCCTGCAACTGCGGGTGCCACGCGATGCCTGAAGGCGATACCCTCCATCGCACCGCCGCCGCCCTGCAGCGCGTACTCGCCGGCCACCGCGTCACACACTTCGACGCACGCCTCGAACCGCTTGCGCGCGTCGATGCCGCCACCCCCATCGCCGGCCGCACCATCGACCGCTGCGAAGCCGTCGGCAAACACCTCCTGATTCATCTCTCGGGCGACCTCACCCTGCGATCGCACCTGCGCATGCACGGCAGCTGGCACCTCTATCGACCCGGCGAACGCTGGCGCCGCCCCGCCCACGCGCTGCGCGTCGCCCTCCACACCGCCGACTGGGTGGCCCTCGGCTTCGACCTGCCCGTCGCCGAGTTCCTCACGGCGCACGCGCTCGCACGACATCCCGTGCTGTCCACCCTCGGCCCAGACCTGCTCAACCCGCAGCTGGTCCTCGACCGCGTGCTCGACCGCATCGAGGCTGCCGGCGACCGCCCCGTGCACGAGGTCCTGCTGGACCAGCGGGTCATGGCCGGACTCGGCAATGTCTTCAAGTCGGAACTGCTGTTTCTCAGCGGATGGCATCCCGAACAGTCCGCCGCCGCCGTCTCACGCGAGGCGTGGCAGGGCCTGCTCACACGCGCCGTTGCCCTGTTGCAGGCCAACGCCGTCGCGGCAGGCGATGCCACCGTGCTGACACCACGAGGGACACGCCTCACCACCGGGGCCCGGCACCCCGATGCGCGCCTGTGGGTCTATGGCCGGACCGGACTGCCGTGCCGACGCTGCGCGACCCCGATTGTCACCGCCAGTCACGGGGCACACGCGCGCCGGACCTACTGGTGCCCCACCTGCCAGCCCGCCGCAGGTCCCGCCTGATCGGCACAGACACGGGGACGGCTCCGCGCGCGCGGATGCAGGACACTCGCCCCGCGGTGCCGGGCATCGACGAGGCCGCCCGCGCCCCCGGAACACTCGCGAACCCTGTGTCTCACGCGCGAGGCACGACGCGCTGGGGATGCGTGTAGACCGTGCAGGCATCGCCCCGCACAAATCCGCACAGCGTCATCCCCACCGCGTCGGCGAACTCGACAGCCAGACTCGATGGTGCCGACACCGCCGCCAGCAGCGGGATGCCCGCCAGCAGGGCCTTCTGCACCAGTTCGAACGAGGCGCGGCCCGACACCATCAGCGCACAGTCCGCAAGCGGCAGGTCACCGGCCAGCAATCGCCGCCCGACAATCTTGTCGACGGCGTTGTGCCGGCCAACGTCTTCGGCACTGTCGAGCAGATGCCCCTCGCGGTCGAAGAGCCCGGCCGCATGCAGGCCCCCGGTGGCCGTAAACACCGTCTGGGTCTCGCGCAGTCGCACAGGCAAGGCGCTGACCTGTTCCGCCGTCATGGCCCAGGCCCCGTGCACGGCGGCCACGCGTGACTGCAGCGACTCGAGCGTCCGACGACCGCACAGGCCACAGCCCGAGGTCATCAGCACCTGCCGCCGGGATGCCAGCCGGTCAAACAGCCGTGCCTGCGCATCGCCCTGCACCACGGCCTGCATCACGTAGTCGCGCGCCTCCTCGTCCGTATCGGCGCACGGGTCGAGCCGGACAATCTCCTCGGTCTGCCGCACGACATCTTCAGCGAGCAGGAAGCCCGCCACCAGGGCACGGTCGTCGCCCGGCGTCCGCATGATGACCGCGAACGGGGCCCCGTTGACGCGTACCTCGAGCGCCGCCTCCACTGCCAGCGTGGCCGTGCCGGGGCCGCCACCAGGTCCCATGCGTGTAACAGGCACCCGCCGGATGCCTGAGGAATCCATGCGGCGAGTGTAGCGCGTCCGTCGACACGTCGCGCGCCGCAGCGCGGGCACACGGTCCGGCTGCCACGCCGTGCACACGCCGCGCCGCTGCGCTACGATCGCAGACATGGCCGAGACGTTTTCGTTTGATGTCACCTCCACCGTCGATCTGCAGGAGGTCGACAACGCGATCAATCAGGCGCGCAAGGAACTGTCGCAGCGGTACGACTTCAAGGGCTCGACTGCCACGATTGATCTCGACCAGAAGGCCAACACCATCACGCTCGCGGCTGAAGCGTCGTTCCGCCTCGAGGCCCTGTGGGAGGTCCTCTCCGGCCGACTGGTGCGACGCAATGTGCCTGTCAAGAATCTGAAGCGCGGCGACGTGGAACCAGCAGCCGGCGGCACCGTCCGTCAGGTCATCACGCTGCAGATGGGCATCTCCTCCGACGCCGCCCGCGACATCGTCAAGTATCTGAAAGACCTGAAGCTGAAGAAAGTGCAGGCCAACATCCAGGGGGACCAGCTCCGCATTTCATCCCCCTCGAAAGACGACCTCCAGGGCGCGATGGGCGCACTCCGCGGCAAAGATTTCGGCATCGCGCTGCAGTTTGGCAACTACCGCTAACGCCTCGTCCCGCGCACGTGCGGCACGGCCCGTCGGCACCGTGCCGCTGGTGCGTGCGCTGTCGAAACTCGGTCTCGCGAGCCGAAGCGAGGCCGTGCAACTGGTGGCCGATGGTCGCGTGCACGTCGACGGCGTCCGCGTCACCCGCCCCGGCCTGCCCGTGGTCCCCGAACGCATCCAGATCACGATTGATGGGCACGCGGCCTCGCCGACGGCGCCGCTGACCATCGCGTTCCACAAGCCCCGCGGGGTGGTCACGACACGACGCGACCCGGACGGCCGTCCGACGGTCTACGACTACTTGCAGGCCGTGCCGTCGCGCGTCATCCCCGTCGGCCGCCTGGATTGGGCCACCAGCGGCCTGCTGCTGCTCACGAGCGATACGAGGCTGGCCGAGACCCTCACCAATCCCGCGACCGGCGTGGCCCGAGTGTACCTCGTCACGGTGAGAGGCCGCGTGGAGGCGCCCGCACTCGACCGGCTGCGGGCCGGTGTGCAGGATGCAGACGAGTGGCTCAGACCTGCGCATGTCGAGGCGGAGAAATGCTCGGGGCGCGAAAGCCTGCTGCGCGTCACGCTCACAGAGGGCCGCAATCGGGAAGTGCGTCGACTGTGTGCCGCGGTCGGCCACGACGTGACCCGGTTGCGCCGCGTGCAGTTCGGAACGATCACGCTCGGCACGCTGCCGGTGGGTCACTGGCGCGACGTCACGGCGGCGGAGCTGCAGGCCACGCTGGGCACCGCCGCTACAGGAAAAAGTCGGGAAGCAGATCGGCCTCGTCCACGCCGTCGTGGCGATAGACGCTGAAGTCGGTGACGCCTGCCTGACGCAGCACCTGGGCGTCGATCAGGAACTGGCCGGTGAGGGTGCGTGGCGACCGGGTCAGGACCCAGTGGGCCGCATCCGCCATGATGGCCGGCCGCCGCGATCGTCGCCGCGCCTCCGCATCCATGATGAAGCTGATGGCCGCCGTATCGATGGTGGTTTCCGGCCACAGCGCATTGACCGCAATGCCGTCGTGCCGGAACTCTTCGGCCATGCCGAAGGTGCAGAGCGACATCCCGTACTTGGCCATCGTGTAGGCCCCGTGCGGGGCAAACCAGCGGGGCTGGAGCGTCGACTCGAGCGGGGGTGCGATGTTCAGCACATGCGCGTGTGACGACCGCCGCAGCCAGGGCAAGGCCTGCTGCGTGCAGAGGAAGGTGCCACGCACATTCACCTGCTGCAGCAGATCAAAGCGCTTCATCGGGGTGGCGTCGGTGGTGGCCAGGAAAATCGCCGACGCATTGTTCACGAGGATGTCGATGCCGCCGAACGTCTCGGCGGCCAGCTGCATCGTGCGCGCCACTGAGGCCTCGTCGCGCACATCCGTGGCGACGGCGAGCGCGTCGCCGCCGGCGTTCCGCACGGCCTCGGCGGCGGAATGAATGGTGCCCGGCAGTTTCGGATGCGGCACAATCGATTTGGCAGCGATCACCACACGGGCGCCGTCGCGCGCCGCCCGCACGGCGATGGCCAGGCCGATGCCACGGCTGGCGCCCGTGATGACTACCGTCTTGCCTGCAAGGGTCATGAGGAAGGGCCGTACAGCACACGGCGCCCGGCTCACTCACTGAACCGGGCGCCGCGCGTGGTCGTTGACGGGACTACTCGACGTAGGAGTAGCCGCAGTTGTCGCACACCCACATGCGACCCTGCTTGTACATGTTGTAGCCGCACTGCGGGCAGATGCGGTACTCGTTGCCGTCCTTGTCGATCAGCTTCTTCTCTTCCTTCTTGTCACCGGACGCGAAGGGATCGCGGGGCTCTTCCTTCTTCTTCTCGGGAGCCTGCTGGGCCGCGGCGGGAACGACCGAGAGGCCCACAACGCCTGCGAACAGGGCCGAGCCACGGAGGAAGCTACGACGGTCGAGGCTTTTGCCGAAGTCGTTCTCGAACATATCCACGTCTCCAGAGGCAGCCAGAAACGCTGCTGCCGATACGACGGCCACACCACAACGGGCGACCGGTTCATCTGGCCGAATGATACCCGCACTGGCCACGGCAGGCAACCCCTCCGTCATGGCACCGGCTCGTCCACCACCCGCACATCACCGGTCAGCACCCGGTGCACCGGGCAGCGGTTGACGATGTCGAGCAGGCGGGCGCGCTGGTCGGCGTCGAGCGGTCCCTCGAGGGTAACCTCCCGGCGAATCACGAAGGTGCCCTCGACCGTGGCCCCATGCAACCGGATGCGCACATCCGTCAGCGGCCACGCCTTGCGGGCCGCATACATCTTCAGGGTAATCGACTCGCAGCCGCCCAGCGCCGCCAGCAGCAGCTCCGTCGGCGTCGCCCCGGTGTCGGTGCCCCCGAGGTCGAGAGGTTCATCCACCCGGAGGGTGTGCACGCCCACCGACACGCTGGTCGCCAGGGCCCCCTCTGCCACGCCACGCAGTTCCACGACACGCATGCCGTTAAGCGTAGCGCAGGCGGTCAGGCGTTGCGCATGAAGGTGGCCACGCCGTCGAAGAAGGGGCGGAGGAGGGCGTCGACGTCCGGGGGCAGGGCCGCCTCGTCCAGCGCCCGTCCCATCAGCTGCACCCATCGGTCACGAGCCGGGCCGTCGATGTGATACGGCGCATGCCGCATGCGCAGCCGGGGATGTCCGCGCTGCTCGATGTAGGTCTGGGGCCCCCCGAAGCGGCCGATCAGGAACAGGCGCAGTCGCTCTTCCGCCCCCGCCATATCGTCGGGGGGATACATGGGCCCGAGAATGTCGTCGCCGGGCACCTGTCGGTAAAACGCGGCGACCAGGCGCCGGAAACCGTCTTCGCCAATCAGGGCATAGATATCGAGTTCGTCCACGCCTGTCACGGTATCACGCGCCCGGAAACACCACGGGCGCGGTCCCCTGAGAGGGAACCGCGCCCGCGTGGGTCGTTCGGTGTGCTAACCGTCGGTGCCGCTTAGCGGCCCGAGCGGGTCGGCCACGGCGTTGGCGCCGCACCCGGGGCCGTCACCGGGCCCACACCCTTGTTCACAAACTTCTGCAGGCGCTTGCCCGTGTAGGTTTCC
>JBIIDF010000136.1:0-7511 GCA_044238535.1 Vicinamibacterales bacterium | reverse complement strand
AGCTCGTCGTGGGTCTGCTGCAGCACCTGCTCACGGACCAGTTCGGCCACGAAGAAGCGCTCGGGCTGGTCGGTCAGGTAATCGTCCGGATAGATCGCCTCGCCTTCGGGCAGATGCGTCAGCAGGCAGGCTTCCAGCCGTTCGACGTTCTCGCCGGTCAGGGCCGAGACGGGCACGATGTCGCTGAAGAGGCCCATCTCGTCATACGAGGCAATGCGTGGCAGCAGCGCGAGCTTCGTGAGGCCATCGAGCTTGTTGAGCGCCAGCACCCGCGGCACGCGCACACGAGAGACCAGGTCCATCAGGAACCGGTCGCCCGCGCCGGACGGCTCGGTGGCGTCCACCACCACGAGCACGACGTCGGCGTCGGCCAGGCTGTCGGTCGCCGCATCCATCATCCGGACGTTCAGCCGATGCAGGGGGCGATGAATCCCCGGGGTGTCGAGATAGACCACTTCCCCGCCGGGATACTGCCGCACGCCGACGATGCGGTTCCGCGTGGTCTGGGGTTTGTCAGAGACGATCGCGAGCTTCTGCCCCACGAGCCGGTTCAGCAGCGTCGATTTGCCGGCATTGGGCCGGCCCACGAGGGCCACGACACCCCGCTTGTGCGGGGCGCTCACTCGGCGGCCTCGGCGGCACCGGCCGAATGGCCGGAAGGCCTCGTCACACGCACACGGATAATGCGTCGCCGCTCGGCCTCGAGCACGTCGACGTGCAGCCCGTCGAGCTCAAGATGCTCACCGGCGGCGGGCACGCGGCCGAGGCGCGACAGCAGATAGCCGCCCACGGTTTCAAACCCTTCGCCGTCGAGTTCGAGGCCAACGCGGTCGCGCAGCTCTTCCACGTGGGCCTTCCCGCTGAAGACCCAGCGGCCGTCGCCCTCGTCCACGACCGGTTCCACTTCCGTGTCGTATTCGTCGCGAATCTCGCCGACGATTTCCTCGAGCAGGTCTTCGATCGTCACGAGGCCGGCCGTCCCGCCGTATTCGTCAACCACGATGGCCATCTGCAGGCGATTGCGCTGAAACTCGCGCAGCAGGTCGGGCACGCGCTTGGTCTCGGGGACAAAGTTCGCACGATCCGCCGCGCGAATCAGGGTGGCGATGGCCGCGGCCGAGTCGGCGGCGGTGGGCAGATGAATCAAATCCTTCACAAACACGAAGCCAATCACGTTATCGAGCGTGTCCTGGTACACCGGCATCCGCGAATACTGCTGGTCGCGGAACAGGGCCTGCAATTGCCCCACCGTCGCAGTCGCCGGAACGGCGACGATGTCGGGGCGCGGCGTCATGACCTCGCGCACCATGGTCTCGCGGAAGTCGACGAGCGACCGCAGCATCTCGCGCGCCTGTCCCTCCTGCAGCACTTCGGGCTCCCCCGGATCGGACGCCGCCACCGCCTCAGCCCCGGTCGTCTCGGGGGTGCCCTCGGGGGCGCTGCCCGCCGCGCGCCCCACCCGCAGCAGGGGCGTGGTAATCGGACCGAGCACGCGGCACACCGCATCAAATGAGGGCAGCAGCAGGCTGAGCACGTGTTCAGGGTCGCGCCTGACCAGCAGCAGCGGCACCAGATGTTCGGTCACCAGCAGGAAGCCCAGCACGGCAATCAGCAGCACGGGCACGCCCGCCGGCCCCACGCCCGTAAACCGAGCAAGCAGCACGGTGGTGGCGACGGTCATCATCCCCTTCAGCAGCCGTGCGGGCACGAAGAGCCGCTGCGGATGGTCGAGGTAGTGCGTCAGGCGATCGTCGCGGCCACGGCCCTCGGCCATGATGCGCAGGCTGAGTTGCATCAGCGCGCTGAACGCCGACGTAATTGTGCCAACGTAGACCGAGGCCACGGCGAGCAGGAAAATGAGCAGCGGCGTCATCGACCCGGCCTGGCGCCGCGGGCGATCAGCCCCGTCGACAGGCCTCCCTTGCGTCGCAGCCGCGCTTCGAGCCGCGCCATCTCCCCCGCGTCTGTCTCGTGGTCGTAGCCGAGCAGGTGCAGCAACCCGTGAAGGGCCAGCACCCGCAGTTCGGTGGTCAGGCTGTGCCCCTCCCGGGCGGCCTGCGCGCGGGCGACGCCCGACGCAATCACAATGTCACCGAGCAGGCGAGGCTGCGCGGTGTCGACCTGGGCGTCCGTGGGGTCGGTGGGAAACGAGAGGACGTCGGTCGGCATGTCCTTGCCGCGGAACGCGCGATTGAGGGCGCGCATGCGACGATCGCTCACCACAGCCACCGTGACTTCACCGGCCGCCCGGGCCGGTGCGGTCGCGGCCAGCCAGCGGGCCAGGCCACGAGTCGACAGCAGCACCCCGTCCGGGGCCTGCACGTTAACGAGCAGACGCAGACGAGGGGCTGTGCGCTTCATATGCCTTGACGATGGCCTGCACCAGTTTGTGACGGACGACATCCCGTTCATCGAAATGGACGAACGCGATGCCCTCGACGCGACCGACGACGTTCATCGCTTCGACGAGCCCGGAGATACGGCCCTGTGGCAGGTCGATCTGCGTGATGTCACCGGTGATGACGGCCTTCGATCCGAACCCGAGGCGGGTCAGGAACATCTTCATCTGCTCCGAGGTCGTGTTCTGGGCCTCGTCGAGAATCACGAACGCATCGTTGAGGGTGCGTCCGCGCATGAAGGCGATGGGCGCCACTTCGATGGTGCCGCGCTCGAGCAGGCGCTCGGCCTTCTCAATCTCCAGCATGTCGTACAGCGCATCGTAGAGGGGACGCAGGTAGGGGTTGACCTTCTCCTGCAGGTCACCGGGCAGGAAGCCGAGCTTCTCGCCCGCCTCAACGGCCGGGCGGGCCAGAATGATGCGGCTCACCTTTTTGGAGAGCAACGCATTGACCGCCTGTGCCATGGCCAGGTAGGTCTTGCCGGTGCCTGCCGGGCCGATGCCGAACACGATATCGTGCCGGTCGATGGCCTCGAGGTAGTGGCGCTGGTTCGTCGTCTTGGCGACGATCCGGCGGCGGCCAGCCTGACGCAGCTGCCCGGCCTTCAGGAAGTGTTCCCGCAAGTCGACCGCAGGGTCGGCAGCCAGCAGGTCCGCCGCGTCCTTGACGTCGCGGTCCGAGAGGCGATGCCCCTCGTCCATCATGCCCGTGAGCTGACTGACCAGCCGCTCGACACGGGCCGCAGCGGCGGGGTCGCCGTCCACAAACCACGTATCCCCCTGCGTACGGATGCGTACGCCCAGACGCGACTCGAGGTGGCGCAGGTTGTCGTCGTAGGCACCGAGGAGCGTGGCGAGATGGTCCTGGGGAACCGACACGCGGCGGGCAGTAAGGGTGGCGATTGCGATTTCTCCGGAGAGACGAACGCGTCAGCGTTGAGGCGGAAAGTAGCACCGCGCCCGACACAGCGTCAAGCGCGGTGACGGGTCGGTCAGGGCGTGACCCTGATGCTCAGTTCCCGCAACTGGCGCGGGTCGACGGTGGACGGCGCGTCGCACATGAGGTCGACGGCCTGGGTCGTCTTGGGGAACGGAATGACCTCGCGAATCGAGGTTTCACCCGCCAGCAGGGCGCAGATGCGGTCGAGCCCGAGGGCGAGCCCGCCGTGCGGGGGCGTGCCGTACTCAAGCGACTCGAGGAAGAAACCGAACCGGTGACGGGCATCCTCGTCGCTGAGGCCGAGCAGCCGGAACACCGTGGCCTGGGTCTCGCGGTCGTGAATGCGGATGCTGCCGCCGCCCAGTTCCCAGCCGTTCAGGATGACATCGTAGGCTTTCGCCAGCACCGACCCGGGATCGGATTCGAGCCGCGCCAGATCTTCTTCGCGGGGCGCCGTGAACGGATGGTTCACCGAGTCCCAGCGGTTTTCGTCGGCGTTCCAGTCAAACAGCGGAAAGTCGGTGACCCAGAGCAGCTCCCACCTTCCGTCCGGAATGAGGTTGGCCTGCTTCGCCACCTGCAGCCGCAGCTGGCCCAGCAGCTTCGACACCGCATCGGGTGCGCCCGAGGCCAGGACGAGCAGGTCATTCGGTGTGGCGCCCGACTGGGCCAGCACGGCGCGCGTCCCGTCATCGCCCACGGCCTTCACCGAACACTGCACCCCGTCGGCGGTGTGGCGCGCATAGAGGAGCCCGGCAGCGCCAAGCTGGCGTGCCTGCTCGACCAGTCCGTCCAGTTCGCGGCGCGAGTAGCTGCCCGCCCCGGGAATGACGAACCCGCGGACAGTACCGCCGTGCGCAACGGCCTCGCGGAAGATGCCGAAGGGTGAGTCGGCAAACAACGGACCGAAGTCCTGAATCTCGAGGCCGAATCGCAGATCGGGCTTGTCCGACCCGTACTTCGCCATGGCCTCGGCGTAGGGCATCCGTCGGAACGGCCGCGAAATCTCGACGCCGATTTCACGGAAGCAGGCGGCCAGGGCGCCTTCCACAATCTCGAACACGAGCGAGGGCGTGGCAAACGCCATTTCCAGATCGACCTGCGTGAACTCAAGCTGTCGATCGGCACGCAGCGCCTCGTCACGGAAGCAGCGGGCAATCTGCACGTAGCGGTCGAAGCCGGCAATCATCAGGATCTGCTTGAAGATTTGCGGCGACTGCGGGAGGGCGTAGAACTCGCCCGGATGCACACGCGAAGGCACCAGGAAGTCGCGCGCGCCTTCCGGCGTCGACTTGGTGAGGATGGGCGTCTCGATGTCGTAGAAGCCCTGCTCGTCGAAGTAGCGGCGCAGAGCCATCGTGATGCGGTGGCGCAGGCCGATGTTGTGCTGCAGATTGGGGCGCCGCAGGTCGAGATAGCGGTATCGCAACCGCGTCTCTTCCGACACGTGCTGATCCTCGGCGATCGAAAACGGCGGCGTCCGTGCCTCGTTCAGCACGCGCAGGTCGCTGACCCGCACTTCCACCTCGCCCGTGGGCACCGCGGTATTGACGGTTTCGGCCGAACGGCGCTCGACCGTGCCGAGGACGGCCACCACAAATTCCGAGCGCAGGCGCTTCGCCTTCTCGAGCAGCGGGTCGTTCTGCTCGATGACCACCTGCGTCAACCCGTGCCGATCGCGCACATCGAGAAACACCAGGGCCCCGAGGTCGCGGATGCGGTGCACCCAGCCCAGCAGGACCACCTGGGCCCCCACGTCAGAGGGGCGCAGAGCGCCGCAGGTGTGCGTACGTGCCAGTGATCCGAGTTGTTCAGACATGATGTGTGCGAGCGGTCAGTGTTCGAATGGCCTGCGCCACCTCGGCGCGCGGGTGCCCCTGCTGACTGGCCGTCGGCAGGTGCTTCACCGACACCCGCCCCTGCGCCCGCTCATCGTCTCCGACGACGGTCACGCAGGGTATGCTGCGGCTGGCGGCATACTTGAACTGCTTCCCGAGTTTGTCTGGTTCAGGATACACCTCGACGCGCAGTCCGGCGGCACGCAACTCGCCCGCGAGGGCCAGCGCATCCCCGATGCCATCGGCATTCCAGATGGTGACCATGACGTCGGCGGCACCGGCGCCGATGTGTTCGGGAAACATGCCGCGTTCGGCCATCACCACGAGGATGCGTTCGAGCCCGAGGGAGATGCCGGCCGCCGGCACGGACTCGCCGAGGAACATGCCGATCAGCCCGTCGTAGCGGCCCCCGCCCCCGAGGCTGCCCGCCAGATCGGGCACGCTGATCTCGAAGATGGCGCCGGTGTAATACGACAGGCCGCGGGCCAGCGACGGGTCGAGCCGCACATGCGCCCCGACGGGCGCCGCCGCCACCAGCGACAGCACCGACGTCAACTGGGCGAGCCCCTCCGCCGCACGACCATCGAGCAACGTGGTGAGGCGCGCCAGGGTCTGGGCATTCCCGTCGGCCGCCTCGCTCGAGGCCGCGTCAGCACCAGACGGCGCAAACGCCTCGAGCAGTCGCGCGGCGCCGTCGGCGGAAATACCGCGCTCGGCGAGCTCACGGGCCACGCCGTCCCGGCCGATCTTGTCGAGCTTGTCGAGGGCGACCAGCGCATCGCCGTGCTGTGCCACCGGGACGCCGCCCGCGTCGAGCAGCCCCGACAGCACCTGACGATGGTTCAGGCGCAGCGTGTATCCGGTAAAGCCCAGCCGATGCAGCACGTCTCCGGCGGCACCGAGCAGTTCGGCCTCCACCACCATCGAGGTGGACCCGATGGCATCCACGTCGCACTGGTAAAACTCGCGGAAGCGGCCCTTTTGCGGCCGGTCGGCACGCCACACCGGCTGCATCTGATAGCGCTTGAAGAATTTCGGCAGGCGGGCGCGGTACTCGGCCACCACACGCGCCAGCGGCACGGTGAGGTCATAGCGCAGAGCGAGATCGGCCTGCCCGGTCTCGGCTCCCTCACCACGCTTGAGGATGCGGAAGATTAGCCGGTCGCCCTCATCGCCATACTTGCCCAGCAGCGTCTCGATGTTCTCCACCGCGGGCGTTTCGAGCGGTTCGAAGCCGTACTGCTGATAGACCTCGGCAATGACGGCCATCACATACTGGCGCCGCCGCACGTCCTCGGGAAGAAAATCGCGCATGCCGCGCGCCGGTCCGGTGTTCATGACTGGTACTCGAGCCGGTAGCGGACATAGTTGTCGGCATACCAGCGAATCTCCGCCACGTCCTCGTCGGTCAGCGTGCGCTTCACCTTCCCAGGCCGCCCCATCACGAGCGACCGCGGGGGAATCACCGTGCCCTCGGTCAGCAGGGTGCCCGCCGCGACAATCGAGTCGTGCCCGACATGCACGCCGTTGAGCAGCACGGCCCCCATCCCGATCAGGACTCGGTCCTCGATGGTGGTGCCGTGAATGACGGCCGAGTGCCCGACCGTCACCTCATCGCCAATGAGGGTCGGAAATGTGTCGCGCATGACGTGAATCAGCGTGAGGTCCTGAATGTTGGTGCGGGCACCGATGCGGACGTGGTTGACATCGCCACGGATGACGACGTTCATCCAGACCGAGGACTCGGGTCCGAGGGTGACATCGCCGATGACCTGTGCGCTGACGTCAACGTAGGCCGACGGGTCAACGACGGGCCAGATCGACTTGAAGGGACGAATCACAGCGGCCTCAACGGCGCGCCCGCCGCCGGACCGGGCGGGCCATGCCTAGATCTTGGGCAGCGTCACGCCACGCTGCGCCTGGTATTTCCCCTGCTTGTCGCGGTACGACACCTCGCAGGGCTCATCGCTCTGGAAGAAGAGCACCTGCGCGATGCCTTCGTTCGAATAAATCTTCGCGGGCAGCGGCGTCGTGTTCGAAATCTCGATGGTGACATGCCCCTCCCACTCGGGTTCGAAGGGCGTCACATTGACGATAATGCCGCAGCGGGCATAGGTGCTTTTGCCGAGGCACACCGTGAGCACGTCGCGGGGAATGCGGAAGTACTCGATCGTGCGGGCCAGGGCAAAGGAATTGGGCGGCACGATGCACGTGTCGCCCTTCATGTCGACAAACGACTTCGGGTCGAAGTTCTTCGGATCGACCACCGTATTGAACAGGTTGGTAAACACCTTGAACTCGTCGGCCACCCGGATGTCGTAACCGTAGGACGAGA
>JBIIDF010000006.1:0-24869 GCA_044238535.1 Vicinamibacterales bacterium | reverse complement strand
TCGACCTCGGGCGCATCGGCCGAGTTCGGTCGCGCACAGGGGGCCATCGTCAACGTCGTGACCAAGTCGGGGACGAACCGATTTGAAGGGTCGGCCAAGTACATCGTCGTCAACGACCAGTGGAACAAGCAGAACACCACCAAGAACCAGGTGAGCGGTGCCTCGCTGGAGCGCATCAAGTTCGACCAGGTGAACCCGGTCTACGCCCCCACTCTGGGGGGACCGATCTGGAAAAACCATGCCTGGTTCTTCGGTGCCTTCGAGCGGCAGGAGAACACGACGCCCCGTCGTCAAACCGTGGGCCTCATTCCCGAGGACTATCAGCAGACCACGGAGGCCGGCTTCCTCAACGTCCGCGCCACCGTGCAGTTGAATTCCGCCAACAACGTGTGGGTCAAGTACTACCGGGCCCCGACCAACGGCTTCATCATCGACTACTGGAGCGCCGCGGGTGAGCGGACGGCACTCACGCGCCAGAATCAGGGCGCCACAAACTGGGCCGCACAGTGGAGCGGTGTCATCCGCAACAACTGGACGATGGAGGCGGCGGCGGCCACCTACGAATCGCGCATTGATGTCGTACCGTTCGAGACGGGACGCCTGTTCAACGGGTCGCCCATCTTCAGCCTCGGCGACAATCGGTACTACAACGGCGCCACCTTCGACGGCTTCGTGTCGCGCCCCAGGCAGCAGGCCAACGCGGCCAGCACCTGGTTCTTCTCCCGCGGGAAGAGCAGCCACAACATCAAGCTCGGGGTCGACTTCCAGACGGTCGAGTCAGGAGCGCGGTTCGACTATCCCAACAAGCAGCTCTACCTGGTCGACGCCTTCAACCAGGCGACTGGCGCGATTGTGCCCTTTGCTCGCCGCGACTATGAGTCCGGCGATTCGACGTCCACCGGGCGTAACCTCGCCGTGTTCCTGCGCGACAAGTTCCAGGTGAACTCGCGCCTCTTCATCGAGGCCGGCCTCCGCTACGAAGCCCAGTCGGGCAAGAGCGACGTCGGCGCCATCACGGTGAATGCCCAGACCATCTCTCCCCGACTGGCCAGCAGCTACGCGCTGACGGAGGACGGTCGTACCGTAGCTCAGGCCAGCTATGGCCGCTACTACGTCGGTGTGGTGCAGAGCTTCTCGGACGGCTTCGCCGCCATTCCGCAGCAGACTAACTATAAGAATTATCTGTGGGACGGCTCGAACTACGTGTTCGCCAACGAGGTGCGCCTCGGCGCCTCCTCGTTCCTGCCCAACCCCGACCTGCGGCCATTCCACATGGACGAATACATGCTCGGCGTGCAGCGCCAGTTCGGCCGCACGCTGGCAATCGGCGCCCGGTTCATTTCGCGTGACTGGGCCAATCTGATCGACGATATCCGGACGTTCAACGCCGACCGCACCATCAAGCGGACCGTGGTCAACTACGAGCCGGCGGAGCGCTCGTATCGCGGCATCCAGTTCACCTTCGAGCGTCGCTTCGCCAACAACTGGAGCGCGACGGCCAATTACACCTACTCGCGCACACGCGGGAATCACTTCGGCACCACGTTCACGTCGCTGGGTGACTACCTGGATGCCGACTGCCGGACGACGGTCGATACGACAATCGGAAACGGCGGCGTGATTCCGTGCGCGACCGTTCAGGATGGTGCGAACAAGTTCGGCCGTCCGGGCTATGACCGCCCGCACAACCTGAAGTTCCAGGGCGCATATGTGAAGCCGATCGGCCCGCTCAACCTGGTGCTGGGCGGTGTGACAGACATCATCTCCAAGGCGCGCTTCGAGAAGAGCCGCGCCGTCAATGTGCTGTTCCCCGGCACCGCGACCAACGCCGGTCCGACGGCGACGTATAACTACGAACCGCTGGGCACCGATGTGTTCGATGGCCTGCTGGTCACGGCCGACCTGTCAGGTGAACTCACCTGGCGCATTGCCCGCACATACCAGGCCGGAATCAAGGCCGAGGTGTTCAATGTGACCAACACCGAAACACAGGTGGGCACGAGCAACACGGCGTGGTGCGGCACCACGGCGAATGCCACCTGCTCCGCGGCAGTCGCCAACTACGGCAAGGCCACGGCCCGTGGGCAGTTCGTGCAGCCCACCAGCGTCCGGTTCTCGTTCATCGTCCGCTTCTGATACCGAGGTGTGGCCCCGATCCCTCCAGCGAGAGGGATCGGGGCCGCATCGATTCCGGCCGTCGGCGGCCACGGCCCTTCGGGGTCGATGCGTCCACTCGTTCTCAGACACCGTCGCGCCGCCTCGTGAGTTCAGCGCGCACCCCGTAGCCGGAACATCCCGGAGCCCCTCACGGTCGGTCCAGCTCGGGCTGACGTCCGTAACACGCCTGCACGCACCTCATGGCACGGAACGGCTGCCAGACTCGCGTGCCCGTCACCCCCGGGCGCGCAGCGTCGCCTCGTGCTTCCGGCCCAGCTGCCACCCGCACACCGCCCACACCAGGGCAATACCGGCGCCGACGAGCGCGGGCGCCGACGGCGACGACACCACGGCATCGAGCGCCGTCTTGAACTGCGCACCCACATAGTCGGCGGCCCGGTAGACGGGCACGTCGATGAAGCTCTTGGCCTTGTACTTGGTCTCGGTGTCCATAGTGCTCCACAGCATTTCGCGCCCGGGACGGATGAATGCATATTCGCCGTAGCGCCGCATCACCAGCGACACCGCAATCACCGCGAACAGATGTGCGCTGGCGAGCGTCAGGAACGCCCCGATCATCAGCACCGGCACAAACGTCAGCAGCATACCCACGCCGAAGCGCGCCGCGATGGCCCCCGTGAGGAACAGCTGCGACACAATCGTCAGCGACTGCACCACGAAGTCGATCGTGGCAAACACCTCGGTGCGTCGCGTCGTGTCTGGAAACGTGTCACTCACGATTTGCAGCTGCTCGAAATAGAGGAAGGTGTTGACCGCCGAGAGCAGCATCACAAACACCGCGATCCCCACCAGGTACGGCGACCGCAGCACAATCGGAATGCCCGCAAACGGATTGCCGCCCAGCGCCGCATCCGGCTTCTGTGCCGCCGCTGATGTCGACGCGGCTGCCGCCCTGATGCCCTCCCGATCCCGCGTCCAGATGCGGATGAGCACCATCTGGCAGACAATGGCTCCGACAAATCCGGCCGTGCCCAGATACAGCACACCGGCGTTCCCCAGCGCGTTAACCACCAGCCGTGTCGTCAGTGGCCCCACCAGTGCGCCGAGCGTGCCGCCGGCCGCAATGAACCCGAACAGGCGCGTCGCCTGGTCGCTCGAGAACATCTCGAGCAGGAAGCTCCAGAAGATCGACACCAGCATCAGGTTGAGCACGCTGATCCACACGTAGAAAAACGCCCCCACCCCCACATTCGCCGAGTCAGACTGCAGCACGGAGCCAATCGCGGCCAGGATGACCGCCACCGCGCCGTAGACGCCGGGCAGCAGCACACTGCGCCGGACGCGCGCGACCAGCCAGCCGAACACCGGCACAATGAGCATCGAGAACAGCGCCGTATAGAGCCACAGATCGGCCACGCGCTCACGTCCAAGAATCGTCGCCACGGTCTCGCGCACCGGGCGCACCGCGAAGTAGCTGCCCAGCACGAAGAAGAACAGCAGGAACGAGGCCAGCACCGCCGGCAGTTCGCGGGGCTCGATGCGGGCGACGCGAGAGAGTGAACGGTGGATCAGAGTCGGCATGACCAGTGGGCGACATTATCCGCGAGTCACCCCGTGAAGGGTGTAAAGTTTCCCGCAGGCACCCGCGTCCACCGCGACCGCAGCTGTGCGATCATGCGCCCATGCGCGCATTCTGGGCCCTCATCCTCGCGGCAGCGGTCGTGTTCCTCCTCGTGACGCAGCGACCGTCCGACGCGCCGACCGTCACCACCGACCCTGCGGCGGCGACCCTGTCCGTGGCCCCGGTTCCGTCGTTTCCCCTCTCCGACCGGCGCGCGCGCATGGCCACCGCATTTCCTGCCATCGACCGGCGCATGGCCGAATACGCCGCCGCCGAGCACATCCCCGGTCTCATCTGGGGCATCATCATGGACGACGAACTGGCGCATGTCGGCGTGTCGGGCCTGAGCGACGTCGAGAAGAACGCGCCGGTCACGCCTGAAACGATCTTCCGCATCGCGTCGATGACCAAGAGCTTTACGGCCATGGCCATCCTCAAGCTGAGAGACGAAGGACGGCTGTCGCTCGACGACCCGGCCGAACGCTACGTGCCCGAACTGCGGCAGTGGCATGGCCCAACGGACGATGCGCCACGCATCACGCTGCGGCATCTGCTGTCACACTCGGCGGGCTTTCCCGAGGACAACCCGTGGGGCGACCAGCAGCTGGCCGTCACCGAGGACGAGTTCACCGCAATGCTTGCGCGCGGCATGTCGTTCTCGACCGCGCCGGGCACCGGCTACGAGTATTCCAACTATGGCTTCGCCATCCTCGGACGCGTCATTTCTCGCGTCGCCGGCGTGCCCTACCGCCAATACCTCCAGCGCGAGATTCTCGACCCGCTCGGCATGACCGCGACGACGCTCGAGCCCACACAGGTCAACGACGCGCTGCGCGCGCGTGGTTACCGGTGGGAAGATGCGCGATGGAAGGAAGAGCCCCCCCTGCCCGATGGCGCCTTTGGCGCGATGGGCGGCATGCTCACATCGATGAGCGATCTGTCGCGCTACGTCGCCGCGCTGCTGTCGGCCTGGCCGGCGCGCAGCGGCGCCGACGCCGGGCCTGTGCGTCGCGCGTCGCTGCGCGAGATGCAGCAGGTGGCGCGCACACGGCCGGCATCGGTGACCGTCGCACCGACCACGGGGTTGCTGCAGCTGTTCAGCGGCGGCTACGGCTACGGCCTGCGCACCTCACAGACCTGCGAATTTGGCCACGTGGTGGCCCACGGCGGTGGACTGCCCGGCTTCGGCTCGGTCATGCAGTGGCTGCCAGACTACGGCGTGGGCATCATTGTCTTTGGCAACCGGACCTATGCGGGTTTTGGTGGCGTCGCCAACGACGCGTTCGCGGCCCTCTCGGCCACGGGCGGCCTTGTGCCTCGGCAGGTGGCGCCGTCACCGGCGCTGCAGCATGCCCGCAGCGAAGTGCTGGCCCTGCTGGAAGGCTGGAACAGCGATCGGGCCCAGGCCCTGGCCGCCGTCAATCTGTTCCGCGACCGTTCGCTCGAGCGACGTCAGGCCGAGTTTGCGGCCCTGCACGAGGCGGTCGGCTCGTGTCGCGATGACGGCGCGTATCTGCCCCTCGAGAATCCGCTGCGCGGGGTGTGGATGCTCGAGTGCCAGCGGGGCACCGTGCGCGCCGAGGTGACGCTGGCTCCCACCGTGCCACCGCTCGTGCAGCATCTCGAGGTGGCGCAGGTGCCCCCGGGATCGGTGCAGCCCGCGCCGACCTGTGCGGCCCCGACGCGCCCGTAGGGCCCCATGAAGGCCCCCGCGGCAGTGACTGCGACCTGCACCGATGCGCGGGTCGCGCCGTCGCGCGCGGCATTCTCGGGACAACCCAGGCCTCAGAGACGCACCGGCCCAAGACACGCAGCCGACGGCCAAAGCATAATGCGCAGCGGAGCCTTTCCATGCGCATCAGACTGCCACTCATCGTTCTCCTCGTCCTGACGTTCGTCGCGCCCCCGTCCGCGCAGGTCCCACAATCACCCGCGGCGACCACCCAGGAGCGCATCGATCCCGACGTGCTCTGGAACATTCGACGCGAAGCCACCGATCGCTCGCAGCTGATGCAGACGCTGCAGGTGCTCACCGATGTGTATGGCCCGCGGCTCACCGGCTCTCCGCAGCTGAAGGCCGCCATGGAGTGGGTGGTGACACAGACCACCAGCTGGGGGCTGAAGAATGCCCACCTCGAGCCCTGGGAGTTCGGGCACCCGGGATGGACCAACGAACGCCTCTCGATTCACATCGTCTCGCCCGTGAAGGATGCGCTCGTCGCCGAGGCCCTGGCATGGACACCCGGCACCCCCGGCCCGGTCACTGCCGACACGATGATGCTCGAGCTGCCCACGCGCCCGACGCAGGCACAGATCACGCAATTTTTTGACGCGCAGCGCGCCCGCGTGAAGGGACGCATCGTGCTCGTCGGCGCCCCGCAGAAGGTGGACGTCACCATCATGCCCCCGGCCAAACGCCGCGAAGACGCCGAGGTGCGTGCGCAGTTCGAGCGTGATACGCCGGCAGGCGGCGGTCCGCCGCAAATGCCGGCCGCGCCCAGCGGCGGCGTGCTGACGCCCGCACGCGTGGCCGAGCAGCTCGACGCCTTCCTCGTCAGCGCCGGCGCGGTCGCGCGCATCAACGACGCCGGGCGTGATCACGGGCAGATTCGCGCGTTCAACAACCGCACGTTCGACATCAGCAAGACCGTACCCACCGTGGTCATGCGCAACGAAGACTATGGCCGCGTCTGGCGCCTGATGGCGACGGGCCGCCCCGTGCAGCTCGACATGCAGATCGTCAATCAGCTGCATCCCGAAGGACGCACACAGTACAACGTCGCCGCCGAGATTCCGGGCACCGACAAGGCGTCGGAGGTGGTGATGCTCGGGGGACATCTTGACGCGTGGCATTCGGCGACCGGCGCCACTGACAACGCGGTTGGGTCTGCCACGATGCTCGAGGCCATCCGCATCCTGCAGTCCATCGGCGTGAAGCCCCGCCGCACCATCCGCGTGGCGCTCTGGAGCGGTGAAGAGCAGGGCCTGCTCGGCTCGCAGGCCTATGTGAAGCAGCATTTCGGCAGCGCCGAAAATCCGACGCCCGAGTTTGCCGGCTTCGGCGGCTACTTCAATATCGACTCGGGCACGGGACGGGCGCGGGGCATGACGGTGTTCGGTCCGTCCGAGGCGGCTCGCATTCTGCGCGTAGCCACGGCCCCGTTTGTCGACAACGGCTTTCTCGGGGCGAACGCCACCGACAGCCGCCGTCGGGGTGGATCCGATCACACGTCGTTCAACGAGGCGGGCCTGCCGGGCATCGGCGTCAGCCAGGACCCCATCGAATACGGCACCCACACCTGGCACACGAACCTCGATACCTACGAACGGGTCATCGAGGACGATGCGAAACAGAGTGCGATGGTGATTGCGGCGGCGGTGTATCAGCTCGCGATGCGCGACCAGCTGCTGCCTCGGCTCGAAGGGGCCGCGCTGCCCAAGCGGCCCACGCCGTAAGGTAGACGCAGGGGGCGGGTCGCCGATGGCCCGCCCCTATCACGTTCAGGTCAGGACGCCCGCGGCCCGGCACCGATCGCGCGCGACTACCGCTGATAGAGGCGCGGCGTGGTGAAGGTCGAAATCGAGTGCGTGTCGTCGAAGGCGATGGTGGCCTTGTAGAACTCTTCCATCACATCGGGCACCCACAGCCCGAGCTCGGTGTCTCGACGGAACGTCACATACACGTTGGCCCTGACAATCGGGTCGGCAGCGGTCATGGCCGTCTTGACGACGACGCCGGTGCTCGACTCGATCCAGATGTGCCCTGTCAGCGCGAGGTCCTTGCCGCGTGAAGTTTTGATCAGGGTGGGTCGGGCTTTTTCGGTGTACGACAGCCGCTCCACGGCGCGGCCCGCGATGACTTCATCCCCGGCGGCCTTGAACTCGAAGCGCTCGCGGACCTGCGGGTGCAGCAACATCATGCCGAACATGGGAATGTTGATCGTCCGCTGCACATTCCCCACGTCATAGCGGTGGCTGTCCTGGTGAACAGAGGTCGCCTCATCAAACGCCTCGGCACTGCCCGTCTTCAGCAGTCGCACCAGGCGGTCGTCGCGATCGCGAAGCTCGGTGCCGTTGACGGAGACCAGGTCACGATACGGCACCCAGCCCCGGCCCGCCCCGGCCTGTACGAGCACGTAATCGCTGCGGATCACGGTGCGTCGCTGCGTGCCTCCGGGAATCATGCCGCCACCGGGATTGGCGCGTGTCAGGCTTGAACCGGTATGCACCGGCCGCTCGAGCCACTGGACGTTTTCCTCATCCAGTGCCAGCGCCCAGTACTGCTGTTCGTACTCGACGACATACCGCGAGGCCAGATCCACGAGGTCGCGCACGGCGCGGCTCTGCCGCGCCTGCAGCACGGGGACGCAGACCCCCATCGCCAGCAACACCAGAATACCGGACAGGACTCGACGCAGCACGGGCGCATGATACACCTGCCAACACGCGGGCCTACGGGCCGGAACGATAAGATGGAGGCTCGTGCTGCGCGACCAACTGGCTCCCACACTGAAGCTCGCCGTCCCGGTCATCCTCGCAGAGCTGGGTTGGATGGGCATGGGGCTCGTCGACACGCTCATGGTCGCGCCGCTCGGCCCTGCCGCCATCGCGGCCACCGCGGTCGGCAACTCGTTGCATCTGGGATTCGCCATCTTCGGCATGGGCCTGCTGCTCGGCCTCGATACGCTCGTGGCCCAGGCCTACGGCGCAGGCGAGCGGGCCCTGTGCCGACGCTGGCTCACCACCGGCCTGCGACTGGCGCTGGTCACGACCGTGCCGATGATGGTGCTGCTCGGGGGACTGTGGTGGCTGTCGCCCTCGCTGGGATTCCACCCAGAGACGCAACCGCTGCTGCAAGGGTATCTGGGTATCCTGCTGCTGAGCACGCCTGCCCTGTTCCTCTATGCCGCACTGCGCCGGTATCTGCAGAGCATCGGCCATGTCACGGCGGTCATGGTGACGCTCCTCACGGCCAACCTCGTGAACTTCGTCGCCAACTGGGCGCTGATCAACGGCCATCTGGGTCTGCCCGCCCTCGGAGTCACCGGCGCGGCGTGGGCGACCGTCACGGCCCGGGTCTACATGGTGGCCGCGCTGGCGCTCATCGTCTGGTTGAGTGACCGTCACGTGCCGGCGGCCATCGCCACGACACCGGCCGCGCCCATGAGGCGTCTGCTGGCACTCGGACTCCCGGCGGCATCGACGGTCACGGCCGAGGTGGGCATCTTCTCGCTGCTCACCGCGCTGGCCGGGCAGCTGGCCCCGGTCTCAACCGCCGCGCATCAGATTGCGCTGAACATGGCGGCGATGGTCTTCATGGTGCATCTCGGTCTGGCCTCGGCCGGTGCGATCCGCGTCGGCCACGCCATCGGGGCACGCAACTTTACCGACGCACGGCACGCCGGGTGGACGGTCATTGCCATGAGCGTCAGCCTGTCGCTGGTCACCGCCGCCGTCTTCCTGACGTATCCCGAGGCACTCATCTCGGTCTACACGACCGAGCCAGGGGTCGTCCAGCTGGCCTCGCAGCTGCTGGCCATTGCGGCGCTCTTCCAGATCTTCGATGGCCTGCAGGGGGTGACCACCGGAACGCTTCGCGGACTGGGCGACACCCGCACAGCGATGGTCTCGAACCTCACGGCGTTCTGGCTCATCGGAGCGCCGGTGAGTTATGGCCTCTGCTTCGGGCTCGGCTGGGGTGCCCCCGGGCTGTGGTGGGGCCTGCTGCTCGGCCTGGCGCTCACCAGCATCGTGCTGCTCTGGGTGTGGACTCGCACCGTGCGTCAGCGCGCGCTCGGCGGCTGACGCACCCGCGGCTGCATTCAGATTCAGCGCTGGCCCGCCACCAGCGCCCGCACATCGTGCAGCACACCCCCACGCATGACCTGACGCACGCGGCGCAGCTGCCGGATGTCGTCCAGAGGGTTGCCTTCGACCACAATCAGGTCGGCCAGCTTGCCTGCCTCGATCGTACCCAGCTCGGAACCGATGCCCAGCGCCTCGGCAGGGACGGCCGTCGCCGTGCGAATGGCCTCGGCCGGGGTGAGGCCACCACGCACGTAGTGCTCGAGCTCCAGGAGCAGCGAGATGCCGTAGGGATTGATGGGCGAGTCGGTGCCGGCGATCACCCGGCCACCGTTCCGCACCAGCGTGCGCACCAATTGCTCCTGCGGCACGACCAGCGCTTCGCGCGCCGCCAGATCGGCCGCAGAGGCGCCTGCCTGCCTGAGCGCACGTGACGCGGCCAGCGAGTCAGGCACGAGGCGCTGCAGCCGCTCATCCTCGAGCCAGCTGCCGTCACGCAGTGTCAGGACCTGGTGGCCGCCCTGAATGCCGATGGTCGGCGTCAGTGTCATCCCCGACGCCGTCAACAGCTCGACCACGTCGCGATAGCTGCGTCGCGTCTCACTCATCTTGGGATTGAATCCGCGCCGACTGGTCCCCCGGACATGCTCCACGCCGTCCGCACCGTAGGCCACGGCCGGATACAGCTCGTGGGACGTCACCGGCATTCCCGCCCGATGAGCAGCGGCGATGACGCGCCGCTGCAGCAGGTCCGGCAGCCGCACGTAGGTCTTGATGAGATCGAAGCCCAGCGTCTGCGCACGACCCACGTACGCGTCGATGTCGGCGCCACCGTCGAGGGCGACTCCGCCGGAGTAGTAAATGCGAGTGCCGTCGATGGGTTCGCCGGTCAGCAGCAGCCGTGGACCCAGCCGGCGTCCCGATTCGATCGCTTCACGGTCCTCCAGGGCCTCGAAGGCATTAGCTGCCGGGTTCCTGACCGTGGTGATACCGAACGACAGCCACAGGCGACCCAGCGCTTCTCCCGCATCCTTCCGCAGGTGCGTGTGGCTTTCGATGAGGCCGGGCAGCACGGTGCCCTGGCCGGCGTCCACCACACGCCCCTCATGACCGTCGTCCCGATGCGGCCGCACCTCGCGGATGCGTGCGCCCGCGATCACAATATCTACGCCGGTGCGCACCGTCGTATCGCGCGCGTCGAACAGGCGTGCAGCATGAATCGTCGTCACGCCGGTCACCTCCGGTGCGGTCACCGTCAGCGCCGGACGGATGGTACGCACCTCGCCCGTGACCGTGTCGACCACCTTGAGCACATCAGCGGTCTGATACAGCACGTGACGAGAATCGGCGGCCCACGACGGCGAACTCGCCAAATCGGCCGTGACCCGACGCACCGACCCGAGCGAGGTACCGTCGCGCCCCACGGGGAAGATGCTGACGCTGCCGTCGACAATCGCCACCATTTCACGACCGTCAGGCGACCACACGGGGCCCAGGTTCTGCCGCATGCCGATGGACTTGTGGGGCAGGGGATCAATCCAGCGATCGGGACTGAATGCGTCTCGGCCGTCCACCGAGGGCGAGGGCTCGACCTGCACCCACAGCACCTGGTTCGTGCCTTCGCGGAACCGCGTCGAATACGTACGCAGCGCCGACATCACCACGGCGCGACCGTCAGGTGACCAGCTCGGCTTGCCCGGCTCATTCAGGCGTCCATGGGCGGTGCGTGCCTCGCCACTGGCCACCGTCACCACCCGCAGCTGCGAGTCAGGATCGAGGAACGCGACGCGTGTGCCATCAGGCGAGAAGGTTGGCAGCGCCCCCGCTGCCGCGAGCCGCCGGTCGTGCCCCGTCCGCAGGTCGCGCACCCACAGGTCCATCTGCCCGTCCCTGTCAGACGAGAACACCAGCGATTGCCCATCAGGTGCCCAGGCCGGATTCATCTCGACGGCCGCATCGTTCGTCAGGCGCTGGGGGACCGGATCGCGCTCCGTCAGGGACACCAGCCACAGGTCACCCAGGGCCACGAACGCCGCGCGCTGGCCATCGGGAGCGATCACCGGCTGCATGACACCGCGCACCGGCTGCGGACGGGTGTACTGAGTCACTGTCCGACGCGGCACAAACCCGTCTCGGGCAAACGAGACCTGCGCCGTGAACGGCACCACCGCCGGAGCACCCCCGGCACGCGGGCGCCTCCGGACCTGACCGTTCGCCGAATACCAGATCTGCCCGGTGACATCCCACGTCGGGCGGAAGGGAAACACATCCTCGTCCGCATCGGAAATCGTGCGGCCGTCCACCATCAGCCGACTGACAGCCCCAGCCACTGACACGTGTGCGATCGACCGTCCATCCGGCGACCACGACGGCGAATGCGCGACATCTCGATCCGCCACCACCAACCGGTCGACACCGCCGTCGATTCGGCGTGCATAGATGCCTCGCGCCTCCCGGTCGGACACGAAGGCGATCTCGCGTCCATCGGGCGACCACGACGGCATGCTGTCGTTCGCCGGATTGGTCGTCAGCCGCGCCAGCGTGCCCGTCGCCAGCGTGAGCACCCAGATGTCGTACTGGCCGCTGCGATCGGACGCAAACGCCAGCCGCGTACCGTCCGGCGACCAGTGCGGCTCGCGATCGTCAAACGGACCGGCCGTCACTTCGACCAGGCCCGTGCCGTCGGCGTTCATGACCCACAGATGCCAGGTGTCCTTCAGATACGCCTGGAACGCCACGCGCCGTCCGTCAGGCGACCACGCCGGGGCATGCGCGTCATATCCGTCGGGCAGCAGCCGTCGCGCCTCACCCCCTGCCGCATCCAGGGACCACAAGACACCGAGCAGGTCCACCAGCACCACGCGACCATCAGGCGAGGGCGCCGCCGCCATGGAGGTCCCTTCGCGCAGGGTCACCCGCACCTCGCGACGCGCCTCCTGCGCCAGCAGCAGGCCGCTCAGCCCGCACAGCATCAGTCCCGCCACCCACCGCATCCGTCGCATCGCGGGTCTCCTCACTCGATCGCACGCACCACTCACACGGCGGGCACGGACACCATGCCGACCACCGGCAGAAACAGCGGAGCCCCCGGCCCGGTCGGCCAGCCCAGCCAGACCCACAGCACCAGCATCAGCATCCATGCCACCAGATTCACCAGCGTGTACGGCAGCATCATCGCCGTCAGCGTCCCGATGCCGGCTTTCGGCTCGTAGCGCTGCAGGAACATGAGCACCAGGGGAAAATTCGACGACAGCGGCGTGATGATGTTGGTCAGGCTGTCACCCACGCGATACGCCGTCTGCGTCAACTCCGGCGAATAGCCGAGCAGCATGAACATCGGCACCAGCACCGGACCCAGCAGCGCCCACTTCGCCGAGGCTGATCCCAGAAAGAGATCGATGACACACGTCAGCAGCATGAGGCCGATCAGCAGCGGAATCGGCCCCAGCCCGAGTCCCTTCAGCCAGCCCGCACCCGCCACGGCCGTCACCACGCCGAGATTCGACCAGGCGAACAGCGCCACAAACTGCGCGATGAAGAAGACCACGACGAGGTAGCCGCTGACCAGCGCCATCGTGTCCTGCATGGCGGCATATACATCGGTATCGCGACGGACCGTGCCCACGACGCGTCCGTAGACACATCCGGGAATCAGCCCGAACACGAACAGGAAGAACACCAGACCGCGCAGGAACACCGAGTGCACGAGGTCCGGCGACGTGCGATCGCGCAGCACGCCATCGGCAGGCCAGAGCCCGGCGACAACGAGGGCCACCAGCACCAGCGTCGCCAGCAGTGCCGCCCGCAACCCTCGCCGCTCGAGTGTCGACAGCGGCGCGGCCGCATCCGCCACGACGGCCCCCGTGTAGCGCCCGAGCCGTGGCTCGACCATACGCTCCGTCACCATCGCGCCGGTCACGGTCACCAGCGGCACTGACGCCGCGAGAAAGAAGTAGCTCGCCACCCCGGTCACCGCGTACTCGGGGTAAATCATCCGAGCCGCATCCTGCGTGATGCCTGCCAGCGTGAAATCCGTCGGCGACAGCAGCAGGTTCGCGGCGAATCCACCCGACACCCCGGCAAATGCGGCCGCCAGCCCGGCGAGCGGATGCCGACCGGCCGCATGAAACAGCGACGCACTGAGCGGCAGCAGCAGCACGTAGCCCACGTCGCCTGCCGTGTGCGACATGGCACCCGCGCACACCACACCCCATGTCAGCCCGCGGCCGTGTGCGGCGCCGATAATGAGGCGCACCGTGGCCCCCAGCAGTCCACTGCGCTCGGCCACCGACAGGCCCAGCAGGCTCACCAGCAGCGGGCCCATGGGCCCGAAGCCCGTGAAATTCGGCACGAGGTTGAGCATCAGACGCTGCATTCCCTCGACCGAGAGCAGGTTGACCACCGCCACAGCCTTGCCCGTGAGGGGATGCGCGACCGCCACCTGCATCGACGACAGCACGGCCGAAAGCGCCATCACCGTCACCGACAGCAGCACGAACAGGGTGGCCGGATGCGGCAGCGCATTGCCAGCGCGCTCCACGCGCGCCAGCACCGACGCGAGCCATCCGTCTTCCGCAAATGATCCGCGTGTCTCGCTCATGCCTGTGCCTCGTGCAGCACTTGTGCTGACATCGTCACCACCGCGCGGCAGAAATCAGCCAGCGTCGCCTGCAGTGCCGCAAAGCCGTCGCTGCGGATGAATCGCGCCTCGTCCATGTAGAGCGCCCGGTTGAGTTCCACCTGCAGGCTGTGGCGCTTCTCCGACGGGACACCGAACGTGGCGACCAGATGCCCACCCTGATACGGGTCATTCACCTGCGTCCGCAGGCCGGCGTCGCGGAACCACGCGGCGGCCCACTGTGTCAGCGCCGGAGACGCCGTCGTGCCCCGCCGGTCACTCACGACGACATCTGGCCGCATCGCCCCGGCATCGATATTCATGGCGTTGCCTCGCGATTTCATCGAATGCGCGTTGATGTGCACCACATAGCCGTGCTGCTGCACGGCACGCGTCAGGGCATCGGCCACCGCCACGCGATACGGCCGATAGTATCCGGACATCCGCGCCATCACCGCATCGACGGTGAGTGGCGCGGCGTACATCGGCACCTGGGGCAGCGCCAGTCGGCGGATGAGACCCATGCCTCGCCGCGAGTAGTCACTCGGGACCAGTGCATGGGGCCACGGCAACGCCAGCAGCGCCGGGTCGATGTCATCGTCGCTGCGATTGGTGTCGATGTAGGCGCGGGGGAACGTGGCATGGATCAGGGTCCCGCCCGATGCGGGTACACCGGCCCACAGCTCGTCGACGAAGGCATCCCACGACGTCAGCACGGCCTCGCGCGGTGCGACCGGCGAAAAATCGGCCGGCCACTGCATGCCGCTGTGCGGCGAGTCGACGACCAGCGGGGCCGCAGGCCCGGTGGACGGGTTCACCACCACCGGGTCGTCGACGCGCACATCAGTCACCCGCGGCGTCCCTATTTGGGAATCGGCTTCAGCGCCGGAAACACCGCACCGACCCCCACGAGTTCCTTCACGAGGGCCGGCAGCTTCGCCATGGCCGCATTGGCCTGGTCAATCACCAGCGGCATCGCCGCCTTGGCCTCGCGAATCTGCATCAGCTGCGTCGTCGTCGGCACCGCGGTCGAACCCATGATGGCGCTCTTCAGCTGACCGATGCGGCCCCGCACATTCTGGGCGTTGCCGAAGCCGCCCCCGGCCAGGCCAAGCCGACCACGGGCCACCTCGAGTTCCTTCTGCACTGACTCCATCGAGGCCTTCGCCGAAGCCGAGAGCGTCTGTCCGCGTGTCTGTGTCTGCAGCTGCTGGAACTGCGCCCAGGCTTGCTGCACGACAGCGGCGGCATCGTTGGCGGCCTGCTGCATCTGATGCAGGTCGCTGGCCGTCTCGAACCACGTGCGCCGGTCAGCCTCGCTGATCGCAATATCGGGATCGCCCTTGACGGTCACCGTCACCGGTGCCGCATCGCGGCCGTCGACCGTCAGCGTGGCGCGATAGGCACCGGGTGGCACGAACGGACCGGTGTTGCCACCCCCGCCGAATCCACCTCCACCACCTCCGCCCTGTCCGTTCGCCCCGGGTGGCGGCGGCACAGGCCGCAGCGGCTGAATGCGAAGGTCCCACTTCACGATGTTGAGACCGGCCTGGTTCTGCCCGCGCACGGCATCGCCCGTCAGCTCGCGCATGACGCGGCCGCTGCCATCACGAATGGTCCACTTCACGTCCTTCGCCGCGGCACCGAGACGATAGGCCAGCGTCGCCCCTGGTGCCGGATTCTGGCCGAGGAACAGCCGGTCGCCCTCAAACCCCTTCATCTGGTCGTTGGCCTGGTTGAAGGCCACCGCCGGATCGGGCTCGAATTCCACGGCGGCGGCGTCACCGCCGCGCCCCCACTGCTGAATGATGCTCAGGTCGTCGAGAATCCAGATGCCGCGCGCGTGCGTGGCCAGAATCAGATCGTTATCGCGCGGATGCTGCTTGATTTCGTAGATGGGCATCGTCGGCAGGTTGGCCTTGATGCGCGTCCACTGCCCGCCCCGGTTCCACGACACCCACAGGCCGGTCTCGGTGCCGAGATACAGGATGTCGGGCACCTTGCGGTCTTCGGCCAGCGCCCGCACGACTTCTCCCTTGGGCAGGTTCGCCCCCAGTGACCGCCATGTGTTGCCGAAATCGGTGGTGACAAACACATAGGTGCCGTAATCGCCGCCGCGGTGTCCGTCAAACGCCACATAGGCGGTGCCCGCCGCGGCCCTCGAGGGCAGCACATCGGCGACATACGTGAACTTCGGCACACCGGGAATCTTCGCTGTCACGTTGCTCCACGACTTGCCACTGTCCTGCGTCACGCTGACGACGCCGTCATCGCTGCCCACCCAGACGACGCCCGCGCGGGCGGCCGATTCTTCGAGCGTCACGATGTTGCCGAACGACCCCACCCCGTCATGCTTGGCGATCTTGATGTCCTTGCCCGCCACGCCCATGATCGACAGCGCCTCGCGGTCGGTGTTGGTCGTCAGGTCGGGGCTGATGGGCTGATAGCTGACGCCGCGGTCGCTCGACTTCAGCACCACATTGGCGCCGATGTAAATCGTCTTCGAATCAAACGGCGACAACTGCATCGCCGTGTCCCAGTTGAAGCGGTAGGTCGTCGACGGCTCGAGCGGCTTCTGCTCGGGCGGCTCTGGGCGAACCACCGTGCGCTCGTTCGTCGTGCGGTCGACACGGTTCATGCGACCGTCCTGCGACTCGGCGTAGACCGTGCGTGCATCGTTCGGATCCATCAGCGGCTGGAACCCGTCACCGCCGTTGATCACGTACCAGTCGTCATTGATGATGCCGCTGTTGGTGCGCACGGCACTCGGACCGCACCAGGTGTTGTTGTCCTGCAGCCCTGCGCAGACGTGATACGGCGTCTGCATATCGAACTCGACATGGTAGGCCTGCGCCAGCAGCAGGTTCGGCATGAACACCCACGTGGCCGACGCGTCGTACGACAGCGCCAGGCCCCCGTCGTTGCCCAGGATGAGGTGGCGCGGATTGGCCGGATTGATCCACAGCGCGTGATGATCGACGTGAATGCGCTCGGCACCGTCCTCGCGGAACGTGCGCCCGCCGTCATCCGACACGTGCAATGACACGCCCAGCACATAGATGCGCGAGTCGGTCTGCGGGTCGATGCGAATCTGGCTGAAGTACATCGGCCGCGGATTCACACTGCTCAGCTTCCGCCACGACGCCCCCCCATTGTCGCTGCGATACACGCCGCTGTCGGTGTCGTGTTCCACCCGGGCATACAGCACGTTCGGGTTGCGCCGGTAGATGTCCATGCCGATGCGGCCCTTCGGCCCTGAGGGCAGGCCGGTCTCGGCCTTCGCCCACGTCTGCCCGGCATCGGTCGACTTCCAGATCGTGCTGCCGGGCCCGCCGCCGTTCATGCCCCACTGCGCACGGCGACGCTGATAGGTGGCCGCGTACAGCGTCTTGTTGTTGGCCGGGTCCATCACCAGCTCGGTCGCCCCGGTGTCGTCGTCCACGTGCAGCACGCGTGCCCAGGTCAGGCCGCCATCGCTGGTCTTGTAGACGCCACGCTCACCACCCGCCGCCCACAGGTCACCCAGAGCCGCCACGTAGACCACGTTGAAGTCGACCGGGTCCACGATGATGCGCGCAATCTGGCGGCTGTCCCTGAGGCCCATGTTCTTCCAGTGGCGTCCGCCGTCCGTCGACTTGTAGACACCGTCGCCCCACGAACTGCTCTGCCGGTTGTTGTTCTCACCGGTCCCGACCCACACGAGGTTGGCATCGGTGGCCGCGGTGGCCACATCGCCCACCGACGCACTGCCCTCGTGGTCGAAGACCGACGTGAAGGTGGTGCCGCTGTTGACGGTCTTGTAGACACCCCCCGTGGCTGTGCCGACGTAGAAAGTCGACGGGTCGCTCTCGAGCACGGCCACGTCATCCACACGCCCCGACGGCGCCGCCGGCCCGATCGCGCGGAATGCCAGCCGGTCGAGCGGTCCGGTGCCCGGGGAGTCGGTGGTGACAAACGGCGTGGGCTTCGGTGGCGCCTGCGCCAGCAGTCCCGTCCCGAGTGCAGCCAGTGCACCGGCCAGCAGCAGTGTGTGTCTCTTCATGGGGCGTCCCGTCCTCTCGTGCGTGTGATGCCTGGGGTGTGCCGGTTACTTCTTCTCGCTCGCTTCGTCGAAGGCCAGGCCGAGGACAAAGGGAAGATTGATCCGGGGATTCGGCCCCACGTAGTCTTCGAAGCCCTTGAGCGCCGGCAGTTTCTGCAGCTCGTCCTTCGACTGCCCCGTGGCGACGGCACGACGGCCGGCCTCGAGCAACGCCGTCAGGTAATCGCGGAAGGCCAGTACACCGGCCCGCTCCATGCGCGGGGTCTGATTCATCGCGTGACCCGCAATGAAGATCGTGTCCGCCGATGCCGTCTTCGCCACGCGCTCGAGCAGCACAATCCAGTTGTCGATGCGTGCCCCGGCGGCGCGGTCAATGTTCGGATGGGCGTGGTTGAACATCAGGTCGCCGAGGTGGATCACGTTCGCCTGCTGGAACGTCACCACCGAATCGCCGCTGGTGTGTCCGGCGCCGTAGTAGCGCATCTCGATGCGTTCGTTGCCGAACGACTCGGTCCAGCTGTCGGTGTAGGTGACGTCCGCAATCGCCTGCTGGGCCAGCGTGTTGGCCTGCTCGGCCACGGTGCGCTGCCACTTCGCGCAGTTGGCGTGCGCCACGATGCGGCGCACCAGGGGCTTGAATGCCATGTTGCCACCGGTGTGATCGCCGTGGTGGTGCGTGTTGAGCAGCATGGCAATGCCCTTCGGGGCCCGCTGTTTGAGTCCGGCCACGCACAGCTCAGCGGTGTTCATGAACTGGCTGTCGACCGCCACCGCACCGTCAGCGTTCACCAGATACCCGATGGTGCCACCCTGTCCGGTGAAGTAGCCGACCCCTCGACGAAGCTCGGTGAACGTGGTGACCGGCGGGGCCTGAGCGGCAGGGGCCTGCGCGCCGAGCGGCAGGCGTCCCAGCACGATGCCAGCGGCCGCTGCGGTGGACGAAGCAACAAAGTGACGACGATTCATGACGGGCTCCTTCGTGAATGGCGACGCCCGACGGCGTCCGTGTCGGTCAGCGACGGTTCAGATAGTCGATCGTGACGGCGGTGAGCGCGCGCACGCCCACCGGCAGTGCCGATTCATCGGCGAAGAACAGTGGCGAGTGGTTCTGCGCCGCAGTCGCCTCGCGGCCGGGAGGCGTGACACCGAGGAAGAAGAACAGGCCCGGTACCTGCTGCTGAAAGTAGGAAAAGTCTTCGGCGGTACCCGTCATGGGCGCCTCGATGACCTGATCGTCCCCGGCAGCGCGCCGCAGCGACGGCAGCATCTGCCGCATCAGTTCCGGATCATTCTGGGTCACGGGATAGCCGAGACCCCACGTCACGGTCGCAGACCCACCGGCCGCGGCCGCGTAGTTGGTGGCCATGTCGGTGATACGCTGCCGAATCTTCGTGCGCTCGCCCTCATCGAAGGCACGGACCGTGCCGACGATTTCCGCCGAGTCGGGAATGATGTTCGACCGGTTGCCGCCGGAAAACTTGCCGACGGTCACCACGGCCGGTGCCTGCGAAATGTTGACGGCGCGCGACACAATCGACTGCATCGACGTCACCAGCTGCGCGCCGATCACAATCGGGTCGACCCCGCCCCACGGCACCGCCCCGTGCGTCTGCCGGCCGTTGATGACGATCGTGAACTCGTCGGCGCTCGCCATGAGCGGGCCCGACCGATAGCGGATGGTGCCTGCGGTGAAGGGAAACACGTGCAGGCCGAAGACGGCATCGACCTTCGGATTGTCGAGCACGCCGGCCTTCACCATCGGCTCGGCACCGCCCGGTCCTTCTTCCGCTGGCTGAAACAGGAACTTGACGGTGCCGGCCAGCTCCGCCCGATGCCGCGCAAGCACCGTGGCGGTGCCCATCAGGATCGCCATGTGATTGTCGTGGCCACACGCATGCATCACGCCGGTCTGCTGACCGTTCCACGTGACGGTCTGCGTCGATTTGAACGGCAGGTCGACCTGCTCGGTCACCGGCAATCCGTCCATGTCGGCGCGCAGCGCCACGACCTTGCCGGGGCGTCCGCCTGTCAGCACGCCGACAACCCCGGTGCCACCGACGCCGGTCTGCACCTCCATACCCAGCGAGCGCAGGTGCTCGGCAATGATGCGTGACGTGCGCGTCTCCTGCAGGCCCAGCTCCGGAAACTGGTGGAAGTCACGCCGCCAGGTGACCACCTGCGGAAGAATTTCCGTAATCGTCCGGTCGACAGCCGGTGTCGCCGATGCGCCGGTGGCCGACTGGGCCTGACTGACCAGGGGAGTGGTGACGGTGAGGCCGAGGGCGAGCCCCGCCAGATAGATGCGCATGGTGTGCCTCCTGAGGTCCCGCATTCTACTATCCGCCCGCGAGGGCCGCCCGGACCAGGCATCCCCCGGCACATCAGACGACCGGGAACGGTGCATGCCGCTAGCCGATCTTGCGCCCGAGCCAGGTGAACGGACCACCGGGATTCCGGGTGGGCGGTGTCTGACCGACCATGTCCTTGGCCGCGTACTTGGCGCTGACCTGCCACACGAAATCCATCTCGGACATGATGGCGCCCAGCGCCATGCGCGACTCGATGACCAGCAGCACCGACGCGTAGAGCATGAAGACCGAGCCGAGCAGGCCGAGCCCCGCCGCCACCCAGGTGAACGACCGGGCCGCTGCCGAGACGACCGCAATGGCCACGCTGCTCGAAATGAAGGTGCACAAGGCCGCGTAGAACGCCACCATCGCCCGCTGCAGCAGGCGTGCCCGCGACGTCTGGCGATCGAGCTGCTCGAACACGATGACGCGGCGCTCTTCCCAGAGCGGGTCATCGCCGCCGCTGCGCGCCAGGGCTTCGAAACGCTCGGACAGGGTGCGCACGCGGTCGACCACGCGCCCCATGCGGGTGCTGGTCGAAAAGATCAGGGCCCCGCAGGCCGAAATCAGCACGGCCGGCGTAATCATCGCCGTCAGCACGGCGAGGGCATTCTGCGGACTTTCGAGGCGCGACAGCCAGTCCATGGGGTGATTGTACAATCGCGCCCATGCAGGCCATCCTTGTCCGTCAGCACGGGGCACCCGAGGTGCTTCAGGTCGCCACGCTGCCCGATCCGGTCGCCGGCCCCGGAGAGGTCCGCGTCCGGGTGGCCGCGATTGGGGTGAATCCCTACGACACCTACATGCGCGCCGGGGGCTATGCCAATGCCCCTGACTGCCCCTACATCCCCGGGGCCGATGCGGCCGGCACCATCGACCAGATCGGCGCCGGCGTGACCGGCCTCTCTGTCGGCGATCGGGTCTACGTGGGCGGCACCACCGCCGGCAAGTCGCACGGGGCCTACGCGTCGCTGGTCATCTGCCGTCCCCCCCAGGTGCATGCGCTGCCGGCCCGCCTGTCATTCGCACAGGGGGCCGCCATCCATGTGCCCTACGCCACGGCCTGGCGCGCCCTCTTCGGCCGCGCGCAGCTCAAGGCGGGCGAGTCGGTGTTCGTGCACGGCGGCAGCGGCGCAGTCGGGCTCGCCACCATCCAAATCGCCCGCGCGGCCGGTCACACCGTCGTGGCCACCGCCAGCACGCCCGAGGGCACCGCGCTGGCCCTGGCGGCCGGGGCCACGCAGGTCTTCAACCACCGCACGCCGGGCTACCTCGACCAGGTCGCCGCCGCGCTGCCCGGTGGACCCGCCGTCATCGTGGAAATGCTCGCCAATGTGAATCTCGACCACGACCTGACCCTGCTGGCAAAGCACGGCCGCATCGTGGTGGTGGGCAACCGCGGTCGCATCGACATCGACCCGCGGAAAATCATGGGCAAGGAAGCCGCCGTGTCCGGCATGGCGCTGTGGAACCTGTCCGAAGACGAGCTGGCAGGCATTCACGGCCAGCTGGCGGCGGGACTCGCCAGCGGCGCGCTGACCCCGGTGGTCAATGTCGAGCTGCCGCTGGCCGAGGCCCCGCGCGCACACGCGCTCATCATGGAGCCAGGCGCGCGTGGCAAGATTGTGCTGGTGCCCTGAGGCGGTTACTTGCTGCCCACGCGGGCCAGCTCTTCGTCGATCACCTGCTTGAAGACGTCGAAGGGCTGCGCCCCCACCAGCGGCCGTCCGTTGATGAACAGGCTCGGCGTCGAGTTGACGCCGAGGCCCTCACCCTGGTCCAGATCAGCCGCCACCTTGGACGTGTACTTGCCGCCGTCCAGGCACTGATCGAACGCCGCCTGATCGATGCCGAGCGACGAGGCCGTCTTCTTGATCTGATCGATCTGCAGCGCCGCCTGGTTGGCGAACAGCCGCGCGTGCATCTCCCAGTACTTGCCCTGGTCACCCGCACAGCGGGCCGCTTCTGCCGCCTTCGGCGCCTGCGGATGGCTCGGCAGCGGGAAGTCCTTGAACACCCGGCGCACCTTGCCCGCATACGTCTTCATCACGCGATCCATCGTCGGGGTGACGCGGGCGCAGAAAGGGCACTGGTAGTCGGAGAACTCCACGATCGTGATGGGCGCATCCGCCGGCCCTTCCGCCGGGTCACCTGCGGCCACATCGACCGACACGCGGGGCGGCTCGAGCATCACCTTGACCCCGGCGGCCGACTTGCTGCGGAGGGCATCCACCAGCTTCGCGCGCGCCTGCTGCGTCCGCTGGCTCTGCAGGAAGGCTTCGATGGCCGGCCGCAGCTCGTCCATCGACCGTCCCTGGGCCCGGTCCTTGTTTTCCTCGTAGAACTGACGGATGTCCGCATCGGTGACGGGCAGGGACGCCTTGCCCAGTTCCCGGACCGAGTAATCGTCGACCGACAGGTTGGCGGCCTTGGCCGCCTCGGCGATGAGCGCATCGCCCACCAGCAGGTCGATCATGTTCCGGCGGCTCTGATACATCATCTGCGTGACGCGCGCACGCTCGGCCGCATCAAACTCCTGCCACCGGGCGTCCACCTCGCTCAGCAGGATGCGGCGTCCACCCGCTTCGGCCACCACCGGATCGGCCGCTGTACCAGCGGCGGGACCGGACGATGACTGCGCGGAGGCCGACGAGTCCTTGCAGCCGGAGGCCAGCGCCGCCAGACACACCACGAGCAGGGGAAGACGCATCAGGGACATAACACGAGCATAGCGCATCACGTGCGCGGCCTTGCCGGACCGGACGCCGGCGGACCAGCCTCGCCGTGGCTGCTGCTGTCGGCCGCCGCGTACCCGGCGCACTCGCGCACCGGCAGCACCGGATACCGGCGATAGCGGGGGTCGTCAAACGCCCGCCGGCACAGGTAGAACCTCGACCGGGCCGCATCGATGATCTGGCAGTGCGCACACGTCGCACAGCGTCCCGCCTCCATGATGTGTTCCATTGTAGGCCGCACTAGAATGCGGGTATGACCCGACTGCGTTCCCACCTGCCGGTGCTGAGCCTGCTGCTGGCGATTGCCGCCGTCGCCCAGCCCGGTGTCCACGGACAGCCGATGTTCCGGTCCACCGTGCGCACCGTCCCGATCTACGCCACCGTCATCGACAGCGGTGGCCGCCTGGTACCCGATCTGACCCAGGACGACTTCACGGTCTTCGACAACGGCAAGCCGTCCGAGATCGCGCTGTTCTCCAGCGACCCGCAGCCCTTCACCGCCGTCGTGATGCTCGACACCAGCGCCAGCATGACCGCGAATCTCAAGCTGCTGAACCGTGCCGCCGAACAGTTCCTGCTGCGGCTGCTGCCCGTCGACCGCGCGCAGGTCGGCGCCTTCAACGACAAGATTCAGCTGAGCGGCACGTTCACCAACGACCGCGATGCGCTGATTCGCGCGCTCAACGACCTCTACTTCGGCAATCCCACCCGACTGAACGATGCCATCGCCACCAGCCTCGACGCGCTCAAGGCGGTCGATGGCCGCCGCGTCATTCTGGTGTTCACCGATGGGGAAGACACCTCGAGCCGCGAGCGCTTCGGCACCGTGCTCGGCCGCGCCCGCGACGAGGAAGTGATGGTCTACTCGATCGGCCTTGAATCCGAATATTTCAATGGCCTGCGTCCCGTGCGCACACGCCCGTCACGCGACCTCCGGAAGATTTCCGAGGAAACCGGCGGCGGCTACTTCGAACTGCAGCAGACTGACGAACTGGGCCCGGCATTCGGACGAGTGGCGCAGGAGCTGCGCAGCCAGTACCTCATCGGGTTCACACCGGCGGCGCTCGATGGCAAAGTGCACAAGCTCGAGGTGCGCACCCGCAAGCCGGGCATGACCGTCCGTGCGCGGAAGAGCTTTCTCGCCAGCGGCGACAAGGGCTAACGCGCCGGCAGCAGCCTGACCACCGGCATCCACGGGGCATCGGCGAGCAGCGACTCGACGAGCGCCCTGTGTCCGCGGGCGTGGACCAGCACCCAGGGGCCACCCGTGGCCTCGCCCAGGGTGATCTCGAACGACTCAGCCGACCGCGCCCGAATGGCCGGAGCGGCCGACACACCCACGCCCACCCAGAGTTCCGTCGGCGCATAGCGGGACGGGCTGCCGTACTCGCCTCCGGCAGCGGCCACGGTCACCCACGCCCGCCCGGCAGCTGCCGGGACATCCGGGGCGCCAGCGCCGGAACGCACCACCACATGCGCGCCCTGGTGCCACGTCGCCCGCACGACCAGTTCGCTCTCCGCGTCATAACGCTCCCCGGCCACACCCTCATCGTCCAGGGAAACCTCGCGGAGGCGCTCGGGG
>JBIIDF010000135.1:0-7553 GCA_044238535.1 Vicinamibacterales bacterium | reverse complement strand
TGTTCACGTCGGTCTACGTGCCGAAGGAGTGCGGTGCGCCGAAGCCCATCGTCATGCAGCGCACGCCGTATTCGGTGGCGCCCTACGGCATCGACAACTATCGGACCAATATCGGCCCGTCAGACCACTTCCTCAAGGCCGGCACCATTGCGGTGTATCAGGACGTGCGCGGCCGGTATCTGTCGGAGGGGCAGTGGGTGGAAGTGCGTCCGCACAATCCGCGCAAGACGGGCACGGCCATCGACGAGAGCACCGATACGTGGGACACGATTGACTGGCTCGTGAAGCACGTGCCCTGTAACAACGGTCGCGTGGGCATGTGGGGCATCTCGTATCCCGGCTTCTACGTGTCGGCGGGCATGATCGACGCGCACCCTGCGCTGAAGGCCGTGTCGCCGCAGGCACCGGTCACCGATTACTTCCTCGGTGACGACTCATTCCACAACGGCGCCTTCATGCTTGCAGCCAACTTCGGCTTCTACACGAGCTTTCGCCCGCAGCCCGTGCCGACGCGCCCGATGCCCTCGGCACCGTTCGACTACGGCACGCCGAACGGCTACGAGTTCTATCTGAAAATGGGGCCGCTGCTGGCCGGCGCAGCGCAGTATGGGGTGGCCGAGAATCCTTACTACCGCATCAATCTCGACCACACCTCGTACGACGCCTTCTGGCAGGCGCGTTCGATCTGGAAGCATTTCACAGGCATTGCGCCGGCGGTGCTGACCGTCGGGGGCTGGTTCGACGCGGAAGATCTCGCCGGGCCGCTCAAGACCTATCGCACGATCCGCACCGAGAGTCCGCAGACGCGCAATCATCTCGTGATGGGACCGTGGACGCACGGCAGCTGGGCGCGTGGCGACGGACGCACGGTGGGCAACCTCGACTTCGGGCAGGAGGTCTCGGCCTGGTACCGCGAGCAGGTCGAGTATCCATTCTTCATGCAGCACCTGACCGATGCCGACATGCCCGCGCTGCCGGCAGCGACGATGTTCGAGACGGGCACGAACCGGTGGCGTCGCTTTGATGTGTGGCCCCCGCAGGGCGCACCGCAGACGTTCTACTTCGGGGCTGCCGGGGCCCTGGCCGCAGTCGCCCCGAAAGAGGCAGAGGCCTACGACCAGTACGTGAGCGACCCCAACCGGCCGGTGCCCTATGTAGGCCACGTGCAGATGGGCATGCAGCGCGATTACATGACGGAAGATCAGCGGTTCGCTGCGACGCGCCCCGACGTGCTGGTGTATCAGACGCCGCCGCTCGACGAAGACCTCACGGTGCTGGGCCCGATCGGCGTCGACCTGCATGTGTCGACCAGCGGCACGGATTCCGATTTCGTGGTGAAGGTGATTGACGTGTTTCCGTCCGACTATCCGACGCCCGAGTGGAAGGGGCCGCAACCCGAGCCGGCGAACCGCGTGCGGATGGGCGGGTACCAGCAGCTGGTGCGCGGTGAACCGTTCCGCGGGAAATTCCGGAAGAGCTTCGAGACGCCGACGCCGTTTGTGCCGAACCAGCCCGATCGCATCCGGTTCGAGCTGCCCGATGTGGCGCACACATTCCGGCGCGGGCACCGCGTGATGGTGCAGGTGCAGAGTTCGTGGTTCCCGCTGACCGACCGCAACCCGCAGACGTTTGTCGACATTCCGAAGGCGCGGCCGGAAGACTTTGTGACAGCCACGCAGCGCGTGTATCGCAGCGCTCCGCGGCCCTCGTCCATCACGTTGCCGGTCGGTAAGTAGGGCGCGCGCCTACTTCCGGCTGGCCGACCACGAGCCGGACGCCATCCCGCCGAAGTCGGCGTCGCCGCTCATCTCCTTGCCGTCGATGTTGCCGGTGTAGGTGATGGTCAGCCCGGTGCCGTTGTAGTTGATGGTGACGACCAGCTTGATCCGATTGCCGTCGATGGTGATGCTGTCGTAGGGGCGCTCGCCCTGCGGGCTCTTGCCGACGGCGACAAGGGTGCCGGCCTCCTGACGAATCTCAAGCTGGGTGGTGAAGGTCCCTTCAGGCGAATTGGTGGTGAAGTCCCAGGCGCCGACGGCGGGGTTCTGGATGGCCGCAGCGGCCGTCGTGGATGTCAGCAGAGAGAGAGTCGCGGTGAGTAGCAGGGCCGTGATGAGTCGCATTCGGAACCTCCGTGTGCCTATCTGACGTGGGTTCCGGCTCTGAAGTCAACCCACCGGGCCGTTTCCTGACAGGCTCCGGCCGGTGGACAACCGCGGGCCCATGGTCGGCCCCTGATGAGAACACACGCGGGCCTGTCTCTTGATGCCTCGGCCGCGCTGCCGATGGCCCAAGGGCGACGGGCGAGCGCCCGGCGGCGTAAGCGTCTGTGACCGACGCGCCCCGGGGGAGGTAGGCCTGTCACGGCACAGCGAACGTCGCCGGGCCTTCGGTCCGCGGCAAGACCTCGCGAATCAGCGTCAGCAGGAAGGCGCCGGGCTGCTCGAACATCGGTGCCTGCGCCGCACGCTCGAGCGTGATGAACCGTTTGTGCGGCGCCTCGATGGTCTCGAAGAAGGCCCGGGCCGGCTCATACGGGGTGTGCAGGTCGTGCCGGCCCTGGATGACGACGACAGGCACTCGCTGGCGGGTGAGCGATGCCTGCGGCGGGCCACCGCCGAGTCGCTGGCCCTGATTGATGCCGCACAGGCCGCTGGCCAGCGGGTGGCGGAGATGCTGGCGATCTTCCCGCAGCAGGCTGGCGCCATGCCGGCCTCCATTCAGTTCCGCGATGTCAGCGTCGACCCGGCGATGACCGGACGGATCCTCGAGGATTACCTGCGCGCCCGGGGGCGCGGCGCGTCGGCCCGGCCGTCACTCGCCGGAGGCGGGCCGGGCTGACGTGCTGCGCGGGCGCGAGGTGGGCCTGCGCCCTGAGGGACGGGGGCCGAGCAGGCGGTCGACATGCGTGCGGGCGAAGGGGGCGAGGTCGCGCGACACTTCGGGCGTCGATGTGGTGACCGCATGGAGGCAGAGGCCCTCGACGAACATGGCCACCGCCAGGCCGGTGGCCCTGGGATCGAGGGCGGTGTCGACGTCCCGCGCCTGCTGGGCTGCGGCGACCAGTCCCGCATACATCGCCGACCAGCGGCGCATGCGCCGCGTCTGCGCCGCGCGCAGCGCAGCCGTGGCGGCGGCATCACCCAGATATCCAGCCAGCAGGCGCCACAGCTGGCGGCGTGCAGCGTCGACTGGCAGCAGGGCCTCGACCACGGCGAGGAGCTGTGCGCGTCCCCCGGGGCCGGCAGCCGCCGCTTCGGCGCGGGCGAAGGCGCGATCGAAGGCACGTTCCTTGGCGAGGCGGAGCAGCGCCTGCTTCGACGGGAAGTAGTGGGTCAGCACGCCGGTAGTGACACCGAGGGCCGCGGCAATCGCACGCAGGGATGCCTGTTCGCCACCCTGTGAGGCCATCACCGCGGCGGCGGCGTCGGCCAGGGCCGCGCGTCGGGCGCGATGGTCGGTGCGTGGGCGGCTCATGTCGTCTGTCCTGTTTTCATAACCAGTGTTACGATATCGATCATCATTTGTCCGCCCTGCCGCCTCGGGACACTGTGGCAGCGGGCACAGGAGTGAGACATGGCCCTGCCCGCCCGCCCGGCCCATGCCGATCGCCAGTGGACCACGCAACCCGCAGCGGCCGCGTGCGTGCGGCGTGCCCTCGCCGCACGGCTCGCGCGCGTCCCGGCGTGCGCGGCGCTGGCGCACCGGCTGCACCAGCAGCTCGGCGTCCGTTTCGTCGACCTGCTCGATTATGTCTCGGTGTTCGATGCCGGCGAGGCGGCGGCCTTCCGGGCGGCCGGCTGGACCGACGATCCGGCACAGCCCGGCGTGCTGCACAACGGCTCGGGCCTGTTCCCGGCGGTCCTGACCGGCAGCCACGCGCCCGGGCTGGGGTTCAAGGTCGAATTCGTCGACGAGTTCCTGGCGGCGCAGCCGCTCGACGTGCGGGTCGACGGCGCGCGCCATGCGCCCTTCCGACGGGCGCTGGCCTACACGGCCGATGGCGTCGAGTGCTGGGCGATCGAGCGGCGCGGCCGGACCGGCTTCCTGCCGGACGATCCGCCGGCGGCCACGCTACGCGCGGCGCGCCTCCACCTGCAGGCCTTCCGGGCGCGTCGGCGCGTGTTCGATGACATCGGAGCGGGTTACGACCACACCGACGCGATAGTGGCGCGGGCCATCGGCGACCTCGGGCGAGACTGGGCCTGCTGGCTCTGGCTGCGGGCCGAGCGCGAGTACTGGGAAACACGCAACCATGCCGGGCGGGTGCAGAAGGCGCGCCAGGATGCGCACGGCATCGGGTGGGCGAACCAGGACCATCACACCTACGACAGTTCCCGCGAGTGGTTCCACCGCTGTGTGGGCGTGCTCGAGGCGCTGGGCTTCGAGTGCCGCGAGCTGTTCTATGCCGGACACGCCGCCGGCTGGGGCTCGCAGATTCTCGAGCAGCCGGCCCTCGGCAGTGTGATCTTCGCCGACATCGACCTGGCGCCGGAGGAACTCGACATCGACTTTGCGCACGTGCACCTGGCGCCGCTGCCGTTCCTGCGGCGTGCCGGCCTCTGGTGCGCCCTGCACGGCGAGTCGATGCTCGAGTCGGGCATCAACCATCTCGAGTGCATGTATGACCACCGGCAGATGGCGGTGCAACTGGGGCAGGCGGGCATCCGGTTCATGGCGCCATTCTCTGACTTCCCGCACTTGTATCAGGCGCTCACCGAGGGCGAATGGTGGCCAATCGATCCGGCCCGGGTCGACGCCCTCGAGCGGGCGGGGCTGATTTCCGCTGAGCAGGCCGAGGACTTTCGCCTGCATGGCGCCATCGGCTCGCACCTCGAGAACCTCGAGCGCAACGACGGGTTCAAGGGCTTCAACCAGCCCGGTATCGACGGCGTGCTTCGCATCATCGACCCACGCAAAAACCTAGTGGGCGGCTGACGATGGTCCTCTGACGGTATGTGGACGGCCGGCACCGTCCGGAACGGTGCGGCCGTGAGCGGGGACAGGTGCGGCAGGGGGCGTCAGGCGCGCCACGGATACGGCGGGCGTCGGGTATGCCAGTCGGTCTCGCGCTGGAAGAGCCGGACGGCGTCGATCACGGTCTGCTCGGCCCACGGCCTCCCCATCAGGTGCAGGGCGAGCGGCATGCCGTCGGGGTCGAACCCGCAAGGGAAGGACATGCCGGGCAGCCCCGACAGGTTGCCCACCCAGTTGAGACGTGGCAACTGCGGCGGCGCCGGCGACACGGGCGGCGGCGGCAGCGGTGGCGACGTCGGGGCGTAGCGGTCCGGGGCGCCCCCGGGGAACGTGGGGCACACCACCAGATCGAAGCGCTGCAGGAGCGCATCGCCGTCCATCACGATGAGCTGACGGATGCGCTGGGCCTGGAGGTAGTCGTAGGCCGGGGCCATGCTAGCGGCCATCCAGTCGGCGCGCCGCGACCAGTTGTAGGGAAACAGGCCGTTGACCGAACCATCCGTGAAGAGGCGACGGAACGAGGCCGCACTTTCCACACTCGTGAGGTGCATGAACACCTCGAAATACGGGCGCACCGGCAGGACAAAGTCCTCGACGGTCGCCCCGAGCCGACGGAACACCGCGAGTGCGTCATTGAAGGCCTGGCGGTTCGGCGCGGCGTCGTCGGCATCAATCTCGGGCCGATGCACGCCGATGCGCACGCCCTTCAGCGAGCCCGGCGTCGTGTTGAACTGGAACGGTCGATCAGCGCTGCCCGGGTCGCGCGGGTCCCGGCCGGCAATGGTCTGAAGAATGACCCCGCAGTCCTCGGCCGAACGGCCGACGGGCCCGATCTTGTCGAGGCTCCAGGCGAGCGACATGCAGCCGAAGCGGCTGACACGGCCAAACGTCGGCCGCAGGCCCGTGGCCCCGACGGCCGAGGCCGGAAACACAATGGAGCCGCCCGTCTCGGTGCCGATGCCGAAGCCGATAAGGCCCGCCACCACGCCGACGACGGTGCCGCTCGAGGACCCTTGCGTCGAGCGGTCGAGCTTCCACGGATTGAGGGCCGTGCTGATGCTGCCGCCGGCAAACTCGGCCGTGGTCATCTTGCCGATGAGGACGGCGCCTGCTGCCCGCAGCCGCTCGACGACAGCGGCGTCGCGGTCGGGGACGCGCGAGGCGAAGACCTGCGAGCCCCACGTCGTGCGCACCCCGCGGGTGTCGAGCAGATCCTTGACGCCGTAGGGAATGCCGTGGAGCGGCGACTTCGGCGGACCGGCGGCGAGGGCACGGTCGGCCTCGGCCGCGTCAGCGAGGGCCTGCTCGCGCACGACGGTGGTCACCGAGGCGAGCCGATCGCCGGGGCGGTCCTGCGGACCGGCCGGCAGCGGAAACGGCGGGGTGTCGAGCCGATCGATCCGGTCGAGATAGGCACGGGTCAGTGCCACCGACGACAGGGTACGGGCGGCGAGCTGTCGGGAGAGTTCGGTAATCGACTGGAACCAGAGTTCGTCGGCCATGGCTCAACTCCGGCTGAACATGACGGCCGGGGGGACATCCGCCGGCACATCGAAGGCGCGCAGCGCCGCCACGGTGATCGCTGACCGCGTGACCGCGCTCTGCAGTTCAGCGAAGCGCGCGGGTTCGGCGAAGATGCCGGCCCCGCCCTGCGCATCGAGCAGCGCCCTGAGCGTATCGGCGGTGACCGTGCCCTGTGTCTGCGCCTCGGTGACCGCCTGATCCCAGAGCGGGGCGGCGGCCAGAGTGCCGAGCAGGGCGGCAAAGCTGCGTCGGGATGTCTCCATAGCGCGGCATTGTAGTGGAATCGTCACTCCAGTAGCATGTCGGCGCATGATTCACGATCCGGTGGCGCTCATGGCGTTTATGTTCGGGCTGATCGCATTCTCGCGGTGGCTCGAGCGTCGGGTGCCGGCCGTGCAGCAGATCAGCTCGGCGGTGGTGTGCACGCTGCTGGGCATCGCGCTGTCGAATGCGGGGGTCATGCCGCACGCATCGCCGGCCTATGACGGCGTGAACACGTACGCGGTGCCATACGCCATTGTGCTCGTGATTCTCGCTTCCGACCTGCGCGACCTGCAGCGCGCAGGCCGATCGATTGTGATCTGCTTCCTGCTCGCCATGATCGGAAGCTTCGCCGGCGGCCTCGTCGGAGGGCTGCTGTTCGCCGACGTCCTCGGACCAGAGACCTGGAAGCTGTCTGGGCAGTTCGCCGGTGCCTTCGTCGGCGGTGGCATGAACTTCGTCGCCGTGGGCCGTGGCCTCGAGACCGAGGCCTCGATTTTCGCTGCCGCGTCTGTGGCCGACAACCTGTCGACCGTCCCCTGGATGCTCGCGCAGGTCGGGCTCTTCGGGTTGCTGGCCCGCTACTACCGCAGCGGTGAGGTGACGACCGATCCCGACGCGGCCGAACGCGAGAGTGCGCGCATTCGCGATGCCTGGTCACACGCCGATCTCAGCGTGACAGAGATGGCCATCCTGGCCGGGCTGCCCCTGGTGATTCTCTGGCTCTCCACACAGCTGTCACCACTGCTGCCGGGATTTCCCCTGGTGCTCTGGCAGACCACCCTCGCCCT
>JBIIDF010000134.1:0-7618 GCA_044238535.1 Vicinamibacterales bacterium | reverse complement strand
CATCGGTGGTCCGGTTGGCGCGGCTGGCTCGGCCACGACTGGACGGTGTCGGGCGTGCTGACGCTGCAGTCCGGGCTGCCGGTGGCCGTGACGCAGGCCACCAACCTCAATGCATTTGCCGGGTTCGGTGTGCAGCGCCCGAATCTGGTGGGCGACCCTAGGCTGCCGGCCGGTGAACGCACGGCCACCCGATGGTTCAACACCGCGGCGTTTGCGCTGGCTCCCGCCTTCACGCTGGGCTCGGCCTCGCGGAATCCGGTGCGCGGGCCGGGCGTGCGCCTGCTCGACCTGGCTGTGGTGCGCGAAGTGGCACCCGGCGACCGGGGGCGGCTCGATCTCAGGATCGAGGTCTTCAATGCGCTGAACGCCCCCGCCTACGGCGCACCGAACGGCACATTCGGGAGCGCGGCGTTTGGCAGCATCACGACGGTGGGTGATCCACGGGTGGTGCAGCTGGCCCTGCGCCTGCACTTCTGAGCGGTCCACACAGGCGCCCGTGCTCATGGCTCAGGCCGCCGAACCAGGCTGCAGTTCGAGTCGCATCAGCAGATCATCAAGGTCGGACAGCGTGCCTTCGTCCACGGCTGCAAACGGCGCACGCGCGCGGGGGGACGACAGCACGCCTCGGCGATGATAGATGTGCTTGCGCAGTGCGAGGTTGATACGCGGCTGATTCTCGAAGCGAATCAGCGGGCAGTAGCGATAGAAAATCGTTGTCGCCGCATCGCGGTCGCCTGACATCCAGGCGCGATAGATGGAGACGAGAATCTCGGGGAACGCAAAGCCCGTCATCGTGCCCGCCGCGCCGTGCCGCAGTTCCTCGAGGAACATCATGCCGCCCAGCCCGCCGAAGATCGTGATGTCGGGATTGGCCGCGCGCACCTGGCTCACCTTCATCGGCGAGGGCTCGTCTTCGAGCTTGAGATACGCCAGCCGCGGCGTCGCCGCACCGAGGCCGGCGATGAGCTCAACGCTCATGGTGATGCCGCCCACGGCCGGGGGAAAGTCCTGCACCACCACGGGAATGTCGATGGCTTCGGCCACGGCGAGGTAGTGCCGCATGAGCGCGCTGTCATTCGGACGTGCCAGCTTCGGGGCGGCCACCATGACCGCCGCCGCGCCCATCTCCTGCGCGCGACGGCTGAGCGCAATGCATCCGTCGGTGCCCGCGTGCGTCGTGCCGACGCAGATGGGGAAGTCGGGCCCGGCGGCCTCGATCGTGAGCGCCATCACCTCGTCACGTTCGCGTTCGGTGAGCTTGTCGGCCTCGCCCAGCACGCCGAGAATGGTCATTCCGTTCACGCCTGCGGCCCGCGTGAACTCGGTGAGCCGTGTCACGCCGTGCCGGTCCACCTGCCCGTCATCGTGGAACGGAGTGGGAGTGATGTTGAAGACGCCGGTGAGTTGCTCAGTCATGTAAGGATTCCTGCAGTGTCACGCTCATCACGCCCGGGAGGCGGTGGTGTCGGGTCGTACAAAGCGTCCGTGTCCAGGCAGACCTGACAGCGCGCCGTCGCGCACGACGACCGTACCACGCACGACCGTGTGCACCACACGGCCGTGCATCGTCATACCGTCATAGATGCGCATATTGCCCCGCGACCGGGTGGCAGCCTGCTGATGGTCGTACGTCCACGACGCGCCGGTATCGACGATGGTGAAATCGGCGTCGGCTCCTGGGAAAATGCGTCCCTTGGCGCTGAGATGGAAAAGCTCGGCGGCCCCTGACGACAGCAGTCGCGCGACCTCGGGCAGGGTGATGCGGCGTTCATGGACACCGGTCAGCATCAGCGGCACCAGGACTTCGAGCCCGCACAGTCCCGGCGGAGCCGACGAGATGGGATCATGCCCGCGCTGCTTCTCGTCATCGAGGAAGGGCGAGTGGTCTGTGCCAATGCAGGCGACGAGGCCTGCGGCCACCCCCTGCCACATGCCGAGACGATCGGCCTCCGACCGCAGTGGCGGATTGCACTTGGCGAATGCCCCGAGGCGGTCGAGTGCTTCGTCTGTAAAAAACAGATACGGCGGGCAGGTTTCCGCTGTGGCATCGACGCCGCGTGCGCGGGCGCCGGCGACCAGCTGCAGCGTGCGCGGGCTGGATACGTGCACCACCTGCACCTTCGTGCCGAGGGCACCAGCCATGGAGAGCACCATCGCCGCCGACACTTCTTCGACGATGGAGGGGCGGCTGAGGGCGTGGGCGCGACCGGTCGTGTGCCCCGAGGCTTCGACCTGTCGGGTGAACGAGGCGGCCATGCCAGCGTGCTCGCAGTGGAAGGCATGACGCAGGCCCGTGCGGCCCACCGCGCGCATGACGTCGACGAGCAGGGCTTCGTCCGTGCACCAGAGCCCGAAGAACTCGTCGAGTCGTGCGGGGGGCGGCGGTTGCAAGAACGTCTTGAATGCCACGGCACCGGCCTCGGCCTGCGACGCGATCTCATCGAGGTTCTCGTGGCCTGCGCCTCCGTAGAGGGCATAGTCGATGTAGGCGTGCGGGGCCATCAGGGCCGCACGTCGTGCCAGCGAGGCGCCCGAGTTGGCCGGCACCCGCGCGATGGGCATTTCGAACAGTGTGGTCATCCCGCCCAGCGCTGCTGCGGCGGTGCCCGACGCAAAGTCTTCCCGTGCATCGATGCCGGGATAGCGCGTGTGCACGTGCGTGTCGATCACGCCTGGCAGCACATGCAGGCCCGGCAGGGACAGCACGGTGTCGGCGGTGGCCGCCGTGCCGGCACTGCCTGAGGGCAGCAGGGCCACCGTGTGGCCATCGCGCACGGCCACATCGGCGGCGTGACAGCCCTCGGCCGTCACTACGGTTCCGCCGGTCAGCAACAGGTCGCAGTGCAGGGCAGCCATGGCGGGTGAATGCGCGTCCCGTCCAGCTAGCGCGGCGACTTGAGCAGGCCCCTGATGCGGGTGTTCTGCGGTTCGTCGCGGAAGGTTTCGAACTCGAGCGTGTAGCCCTCGGAGTCGTAGGCCGTGAAGCCGCGAATCGGCAGCGACTTGCTGTCGGCGAGCGGGCTCCGCATCCGCACGCCGCGGCTGGTGAGCCAGGCGTACCACGCATCGACATCCTGTGTCACGAACGCCACGGCGACCGGCTTGGTCTCGGAGGCGCGGTGCATGCCGCGGCTTTCGTCGACCAGTCCGACGAACGACGTGGGCGAGGTCTGATACACCTTGGCCCAGCCCTGGTCGACCGTCAGTGTGAGCCCGAGTGTGTCCTGGTAGAAGCGCATCGCCGCGGGAATGTCCTTGTAGTAGAGCCACGTGATGCTGCCCTGCGCGAGGGTCCCAGGCCGCGCTGGTGCCTGGGCCTGCACGGTCGGCAGGGAAGTGTTCATGAGCAGGGCTGCGAGGGCGAACGCAATCACTTGTCGCATCGGAAGACCTCCGGGTGAATCGGCATGACCGTCTCGGCGCCATTGTAGCCGTCCCCGTCACCAGACGTGTCGGTGCCGCCGCGGCAGCCCGCCGCGCTCGGTTCGCGATACGATGGGCCTGGACGTTCTCCGTGCCTGCCCCCACCACGGCCTTCCTCAGTCGCATCGCCACGGCCGTACCGCCGCACGACGGGCATGCGCTCTTTGTGGGCTTCCTTCCGCAGCTCATTCGCGATCCGCGTCATCTCAAGGTGGTGCAGCGCCTGGCCAGCCGTGCGCAGATCGCGCATCGCTATTCCGTGCTGTCGGCGGCCACCGAGGGACCGGCGCTCGATGCCGACGGGTTCTATCGGCCCGGCCACTTTGCGTCGACGGCGCAGCGCATGCGGCGCTATGCCGTCTCGGCACCGGCCCTGGCCGAGCAGGCCGTGTCCCAATTGCTCGAGGGCGAGGACCGTCAGCGCATCACCCACCTCATCGTGGCCTCATGCACCGGTTTTTCTGCCCCAGGCGTCGATCTCGAATTGCAGGCGCGACTCGGCTTACGCCCCGATCTCGAACGCACGGTGATCGGGTTCATGGGCTGCTACGCCGCCTTCAACGCGCTGAAGCTCGCCTCGGCGATCGTGGGCTCGCGGCCCGACGCGCGGGTTGTGGTGGTGTGCGTCGAACTCTGTACCCTGCACCTGCGTGACGACCCTGCACCCGAGAAGGTGCTGGGCTTCCTGCAGTTCGCCGATGGATGCGGCGCCGCGCTGGTGACAGCCGACCCCGGCGGGCTGCGGCTCGACCACTTCCGCTGCGAAGTGGTGACCGAGGCGCGCGACCTCATCTGCTGGACGATCGGCGACCATGGCTTCGACATGGTGCTGTCGCCCGATGTCCCGCAGGCCCTGGGCCGTGTGCTGCCTGCGGTGCTGCCGCGCCTGCTGTCCGATGAGGCGCGTGCGCAGGTGCGGCACTGGATGATTCACCCCGGGGGTCGCAGTGTGCTCGACGCCGTGGAGGAGGCGCTGGCCCTCGAACCCGAGGCGCTGGCCCTCTCACGCAGCGTCCTGCGTGACTACGGCAATATGTCGTCGGCCACCATCCTCTTTGTGTTGCGGTCGCTGCTGGCGGCTCCCGTGGAAGATGGTCCGGGTCTGGCGATGGCGTTCGGCCCGGGCCTGACCGTGGAAAGCCTGCAGTTCACGCGTATGGTCAACCGCGCGTGCTGATGCCCGTGCGGTCGACTGCGGCCGAACTGATGGACGGCGACGACTACTCGCCGCAGGAATTCGCGCAGACGCTGAGGCACCTCGCCCGCATCAACGTGCTCACGCGCGGCTACCAGCCCACGCTCGCCGCACTCGACCGCGTCGTGGCCAGCGGAGCCGTATCGGTCGATCGGCCGCTGACCGTCCTCGACATCGGCTGCGGTTACGGCGATACGCTGCGAGCGGTGGCGGCATGGGCGCGTCGGCGTGGGGTGCGTGTGGCCCTGACCGGGGTCGACCTCAATCCCCTGTGCTGCGCGTTGGCGGAGCAGGCGACCGACCCGCGGGATGTGATCACCTGGCGGGTGGCGGATGTGTTTGCCCTGGCACCGGAACCCTACGACGTGGTGCTGTCGGCCCTCTTCATGCATCACCTCTCCGATGCCGACGTCGTGCGTGTCATCCGCTGGATGCGTCAGCACGCGCGCGTGGCCGCATTCATCAACGACCTGCATCGGCACCCGCTGGCGTACCACTTCATCCGCGTCACCACGCCTCTCCTCAGTGGTAACCGCCTCATCTGCCACGACGCACCGGTATCGGTCGCACGCTCGTTTACCCGGGACGACTGGCGGCGCCTGCTGGCCGGCGCCGAGGTGCCTGAAGGTACGGCGCACATCCGCTGGCACTGGGCCTTTCGCTACGGCATCTATCTCGACACCCGTCCGTCCCTGTCGGGGACCATGCACGGCTGATGGCGACGACCGCGACGCCAGCGGGCGTGGTCATCGTCGGCGGAGGGCTGGCCGGTGCCATGGCCGCAGCGCATCTCGGGGGCGCGGGGATTCCGGTCGAGGTCTTCGAGCAGTCTCTCCACCCACAGTCGCGGGTCTGCGGCGAATTTCTCAGCTTCGAGGGTGTGGCGCTGCTGCGAGATCTGGGGCTCACTCTGCGTTGCCCCTCGCATGACATCTCAACCGTCGCCGTCCACGGGCCGCGTCACACGCTGGAGTCACGCCTGCCCGAGGGAAACATCGGGGTGTCCCGGTTGCATCTGGACGAAGCCCTGCGGCACTGCGCCGAGCAGCACGGGGCCGTCATTCACCGGGGCGTCACCGTGCATCGCATCACGTCAGGCGGGCCTGCGGGGGCGCTGGTGCAGACGAGCCAGGGCGACTGGCGCGCACAGGCGGTCATCGTGGCCACGGGCAAGCGCGACCTTCGGGGTGTGGCCCCCCGCGCGCGCTCGCGGGACGTCGTGGGCGTGCAGATGCACGTCAGCGTTGCGCCGACCGTGCGCGCGCGCCTGCAGGGGCGCGTGGCGTTGTGGGTGGGTGAGGGGGCATACGGAGGCGTGGCGCTCGTTGACGACACCACGCTCAATGTGTCGTGCGTCATTGCGCCGCACATGGCCCGCGCATACGGCCTGTGCGCGTCGGACCTGATGCCGGCGCTGATGCAGTTGCATCCGGCGGCCGCACGGGTGCTCGCCGATATCGCATGGCCGGCGGTGCACATGACGGCGGTGGCACCGGTGCCCTATGGCTACGTGCGTCCGTCGCCGCCGGGCCCGGGCATCTTCTGTGTCGGCGACCAGCTGGCCGTGATTCCCTCGCTGACCGGCGACGGCATGACGATGGCGCTGGCAAGCGGACGGGCGGCGGCGCGTGCGGTCGCCGCGGTGTGGCAGGGGGGCACCGACGCGGACAACGATGTCCGTCGCGCGCAGCGCCTCGGCGAGGCGACACCCAGACATCACGCAGACGCTGTGCGTGCCTTCCGTCGGCAGATGCGGGTAGCCGTGGGTGTGCAGCAGGTCTTCGCACATCCGCGCGTCCTCGATGTGCTCCTGCGGGTGGGCGGCTGGGTACCGTCGGTGGTGCCCCTGCTGGTGCAGACGACCCGCGTGCCTCAGCGTTTGCGTGCAGAAGCCCGACGCTGACTCCCGTGGCCCGGTCCGTGGGTTAACTGAATTGTTATATGAAAAATAACAATATCTTATGAACAATGTATTGGAAGGCCCCTGCGTCCCACGCTACCGTCGGAGGCAGGAGGTTTGACATGAGCATTGTTCATCGCGTTTTTGCCAGTGCCGTCGTCGTTCTCTCTCTCACACTGGCGTCAGGAGTTCCAGCCTCGGCGTCGTCGGTCGATCAGGTGACGGCGCAGGCGCGCGACGTGCGCGCTGAGGCGCGGGCGGTCAAGGCCCTGCTGCAGATGAAGCAGCCCGACTTCGCCGTCATCCGCCAGCGCCTCGACGGCCTGGATGCTCAGGGCAAGGCGCTGGGCGCCACCCTCGCGGCTCTCGAGGCCGACGGCACATCGCTGACGCCCGCACAACGCGCGGCCGTGCAACAGTCCAAGCTGGCGGTTGCTGCGATGCAGGTGATCCTGACCAACAAGTCGACCCTGCTGGCCGATGAAGCCCAGGCCCTGAAGAACCGTCACCTGCTGCGAGCCAAAGCCGAAGCGGTGGCCAAGCGGGCTGAGATGGTTGACCGTCACTTCTCGAAGGCGCGCGGCTGACACCCTCCACCCCCCAACGCGCGTGCCTTCTCCCACGGGCGGTGCTCCTCGACACGAGGGGCACCGCCCGCCTCGTCTGTGTCGGGTGTCACCGAGAGCGCTCGTCCGCGCCCAGCAGCTGCAGTTCGGCGATGTGCCAGTTCCAGGTCCGCACGGACGTCGTTTGCCGCAGACGTATTTCCCTGGCGGGCTGCGCGGGCAGGGCAAATCGCATCACCGGTCGCCTCGGTGAGGCTGCCATGGCCTCGAGAATGTGCGGCACCACCGAACCGCTAAAGGCGGTGACCGTGGGGCCCCCTGCAGTCACCACGTCGATGACCAGGTGTCGTGGATAGTTCGCCGTTTCGACAGGGACGTCCATCAGCAGGGCGTTGAGCGTACGCGGACGCGACAGGATGACCGTCACGGTCTCGTTGCCGCGCTGGGCGTTTCCGCTGATCCAGCGCGTCATGGGATTGCCGTCCAGCATGTCGTTGACCCGGTCGGGTCGATGCGAGACCGTCACCGTGAAGT
>JBIIDF010000133.1:0-7655 GCA_044238535.1 Vicinamibacterales bacterium | reverse complement strand
GGCCGAACCCGGACGCGGAGTAATCGGACCGGAGATCCCATGGCGACGCATCAGTGCCAGATGCGCCACGACAAACAGCACGAGGAGCAGCGGCAGAATAAACACGTGGGTGGCATACCAGCGCCCCAGGGTGAGCGCCCCCAGATATTCCCCACCGCGGAGCACCGTCGCCAGCGCTTCGCCCACCATAGGGGCGCTGCGGGCCACGTTCACCGTCACGGTCGTCGCCCAGTACGCCTTCTGGTCCCACGGCAGCAGATAGCCGCTCAGCGAAAAGCCCAGAATCACCAGCAGCGACACCAGCCCGGTCAGCCAGGTCACCTCCCTGGGCGCCTTATACGAACCGAGCACGAACACGCGCCCGAGGTGCACCAGCGTCGCCACGACGATGAAGGACGCTCCCCAGAAGTGCAACCCCCGCACGAGCCAGCCCATCGGCAGAGCCTGCATGATGAACTGCACACTGTCCCAGGCCAGCGCGGGCGCCGGCACGTAATACATGGCCAGCACCACCCCGGTGACCACCTGCACACCGAGCAACAGGCTCACGACGCTCCCGCTCGTAAACGCCCAACCGGTGCCGGGCGGCAGCGGCTCGTCAAGCAGGTGCCTCAGGAGTCCGCGATACCCCGTGCGGGAATCAAGCCACGCACTCACACGCGTCCACATGGCTCAGACCTGCACCAGCACACGCGTGCCGTCGAGGCGGGTGGCCAACGTCTTCAGTGGCGATGGGGGCGGCCCACCAATCACAGCCCCCTCGGCGTCGAACACCCCACCGTGACACGGACACTCGATGCAGGACGACGCCGTGTTGTAGGCGGTGCGGCATCCCAGGTGAGTGCAGGTGGAATCAAGCGCCCGGACGGTCTCTCCGTGCCGGACCAGGTATACCACCCGGCGGTCCACCACATCGGTCATCCCGTCACGCCGCACGACGCGGAGCGTCACGGCCGTCGGTCGGCCATCCTCAAGCCTCGACAACTCGGCGGCTGGTAGCCAGCGCTCGCTGCCGCCAGCCTCCGCCGCAGGCCCTCCGAGGGCCCGCCCGACAATGACGGCGAGGGTGGCACCGATCGCACCATGCACCGCCTGAATGACCCGAACCACAAACCGGCGCCGACCTGCGGGAATGGTCCGCGATTCATCACCTGACCACGTGCTCATGTCTACGACTCCCGCCAATGCGTCCCCACGCAGCTCTCGCGCGAGGCTGAGCGAAGTATCTCCGACGATTCGCCGTAAAACATGAACGGGGGAGACTTGTTGCAATCTTTTGCAAGTCGGTCGGGCTGGCATCTGCGATCGCAGGACCGTATAGTGGATCGACCATGGCTCCGGCTCTTCCGCGCCTCCACCTCATCCTCGGCGACGATGCACGACGCGTCCACGAGGAGGTGGAGCGACGGGCTCGGATGCTCGCTGAGACTCAGGGCCTCGTCGCGGTCACGATGCCATCAGCCGCCGAATGGCCGTGGCAGTGGCCTCGCCCCTCGCATCGGGAGAATGTCGTGCAGGTCGTCTCCGACCTGCACCTGGCCGCCGACACGGCGCAAACCGGCTCGACCCGACTGGTCACCACGCAGGTGCCGTTCCTGCTGGCCGAGCGGATGGGCCTACCCGACACCCACCCTCCCACGTTCATCGTCTCCGGGGCGCACCGAGCCACACTCGAATCGCACACACCCGAGGTGGTTCGGCGCCGGGGTGTCTTCCGCGACGCGGCCGTGACCTGTGTCGACCCGCAGCCAGACGATGCGTGGCCACCACCGGCCACGAGACCCGCGCTGGGGGAGGCGATGCGCGCCACCAGCGCCGATGCCCGTCTGCAGGCGCTGGTCGCCTGCCTTGCCGAGGGACGCACGCCCCCTCGACTGGTCGCCATCGCCAGCGTCTGCCAGGAGGTGAACGACCTCGAGAGCGCAGGCCGCGACCTTGACGAAGCCTGCCGTCTGGCACCCGACTGGGCCGCCGCCTGGTTCGAACGCGGCAAGGTCTGGTTGCGGTGCGACGACATGGCACAGGCCGTGTGCTGTTTCTCAGAAGCGACGCGCTGCCTGCCAGCGTTTGCCGGTGCCTGGGGCAATCTCGGCGCCGCGCTGGGTGAACTCGACCGGACGGACGAGGCCCTGCACGCGTTCACCCGCCTCCTCGAACTCGATCCGCAGAACCCCCAGGCGCACAACAACGTCGGTGTCGTCACGCGTGAGCTGGGCCGGCTCGCCGAATCGGAAGCCGCATTCCGCACGGTCACCACCCTCGACCCCGAGCGCGCCTACGGCTACTACAACCTCGGACACACGCTGTTTCTCCAGGGACGCTTCCGTGCGTCCGTCGCCGCCTACGAGGCAGGCCAGGGGCGGGACCCCGAGCGGAATCCCGTGCAGGGCACGCGACTCGGCCTGGCCCTCCTGGCCTCCGGAGACCCGATCGCCGCCTTGCATCAGGTGCAGTCATCAGCGGCGCGCCTGTCCGGCCCCTACCGGCAGCAGGTCCTGGCCGACACCAGCGCTATTCTGTGGGCCCTCGTCTCCCAGCAACCCGGTCTGACGGGCTGGGAGCCCCTGCAGCACTGGCTTCAGCAGCAACTGCCCGCGCATCACGCCTGAACAGCAGGAGCCCACCGCCATGCGCCTTAGTCCCCGACTCTGGTTCAGCCCCTCCTCCATCGCCGACCGAGGCGTGCGCCTCGCATTCAGCCTCGCCGTGGCCATCGCCATTCCGGTGGGTGTGCTGTTTGTCTTTCAATACCGGGCACTCGCCTCCCTCGAATCGACCTCTGCCGTGGTGCTGCGCCAGCTCAGCACTGACACGGTCGACACGGCGGCACGCGCCATCGAGAGCGCGTTGAAAGAGCCCCACATCAAGGTGCTGCTGGCACTGCCGCAGACACGCGTCGAACCGCTGGACCCGGCCTTTGTCGCCCCCGTCCTCACCGACGGGCTGGTGGCCAGCCCGTTCATCGACGCGTTCTACATCTGGACCCGCGCCTCGGCGACCGATCCCCTCTCGGGTCGATGGCTGACCTTCGACGCGCAGTCTGCGGACATGGACGCCGCCGCGCCGGCGGACCGGTTCAGAGACAACCCGGCCAGTAGGAGCGCCTTGCTGGGAAAGCTGCAGGAGCTGGCGTCACTGAAGCGGGCCATTGTGGCCTTCAGCGACACCATTGATGGACGACCGCACTACGTGCAGGCCCAACTACGGTGGTCCTCCCCCGCACGCGAGGAACTCACCAGTCTCGTGGCCTTTGCCGTCGACGCCGAGCGTCTGCGCACAGAGTTCATCCCGACACTGCTGACCACACGTCTGCAGTCGCTCCAGCAGCCCGCGGGCTTCCCTCCCCTCCGGCTGGCCCTCGAAGATGGCGACCGCCGGCTCGTCGTCGCCGGGCATGGTTCGGACGACACCTTCGTCGACGCCCGCACGTTCCCGCTGGTCTTCTTCGACAAGGAACTGCTCGAGTTTGCCGCCCCCTACGAAGCGCGGCGAGAAAACTGGCAACTGCGTACCACCTACGGGGCCAACGACATTCCTGCGGTGGTCAGCGCGAGTACCCGGCCCCAGAAAGCGCTGATGGGCGTGGTCGGTGTGCTCATGTCCGTTGGCGTCTTTCTCGTCGTGCGGGCGGCGGCCAGGGAAGTGCGCGTCGCCGAACTCAAATCGAATTTTGTGGCGTCGGTCTCACACGACCTGAAGACGCCGCTCGCGCTCATCCAGCTCTTCGCCGAGACGTTGGAACTGGGACGCGTGAAGAACCCCGACCGGGCCCAGGAGTACTACCGCATCATCAACCTCGAGGCCCGAAAGCTGACACGCCTCATCGAAAACATCCTCGATTTTTCCCGCATGGAAGCCGGCCTGCGGCCCTACACCAAACAGCCCGAAGACATCGGCATCATCGTCGACCGTGTGGTCGACATGATGGCCCCCCAGTTCACGCAGGGCAAGTTCTCAGTCACCGTGCACCGGGACGAGCCGCTTCCCGCCGTCATGGCCGACGTGCTGGCCGTCGAGCGCGCGGTCGAAAACCTGCTGACCAATGCCCTCAAATACTCCGGCGAGTCAAAACAGATCGACATCGCGGTCGTCACCGCCGGCCAGCAGTTGCAGGTGCGCATCAGCGACCACGGCATCGGCATTCCCCGACAGGAACTGCGCCGCATTTTCCGGAAGTTCTACCGCGTGCAGCAGGAGCTCGGTGGAGGCCCCCAGGGCACCGGACTGGGACTGGCCATCGTCGAGCACACGATGCGGGGGCACGGCGGCTCGGTCAGCGTCGACAGCACGCCAGGCGTGGGCAGCCAGTTCACCCTGCATTTCCCCATCGATGGCACACTGACAGACGAGGATGTTCGCCATGAAACGGATTCTGGTCATCGAAGACGAACCGCAGATGCTCCTGGGCCTGCGTGACAACCTTGAACTGGAAGGCTACGACGTCCAGACCGCCGCGGACGGAGACGAAGGCCTGCACAAAGCCTCGTCGACCGCACCGGATCTGGTGATTCTCGACATCATGCTGCCGAAGCGGAACGGCTTCGACGTCTGCCGGGAACTGCGCGCCCGCAATGTGTCGACCCCCATTGTCATGCTCACGGCCCGGTCGGCCGAAACCGACAAGGTGCTGGGCCTGGAACTGGGCGCCGACGACTACGTGACCAAGCCGTTCTCGATTACCGAACTGCTGGCGCGCGTGCGGGCCGTGCTGCGGCGGTCGAACCCCCAGCGTCCGGCGACCGAGACCGTCCGCATCGGCGACATCGACTTCGATTTCCGGCTCCACCAGGCACGCCGGGGCCAGACCCGCGTGGAATTCACGGCACGTGAATTCGAACTCCTCCGGTATCTGGTGCAGCACGTCGGCCAGGTCGTCACCCGTGAACAAATTCTCAACGACGTCTGGGGCTACGAGGAATATCCCACCACCCGCACCATCGACAACTTCGTGGCCAAGCTCCGGCAGAAAATCGAAAAAGCCCCCCACGCCCCGGAGCACATCCTGACAATTCACGGCTCCGGCTACAAGTTCGTCGGGTAGAATCGGGCACCTATGGACCCCAAGACCCTCCTGCTCTCGGCCCTGGTGCTCATCACCATCGGGTATCACGCCTTCTGGTTCACGTCGGTGCGGCGCCGCCAGGGCCTGCTGGGGCCGTCGACTCCGACCCCGGTCGGCACCGCCATCGGGTTCATTGCCAACTTCTTCGACACGCTCGGCATCGGGTCCTACGCCACATCGACCGCCATGCTCAAGCTGTGGAAGGTCGTACCTGACGAGAAGATTCCCGGCACCCTCAATGTGGGCTACGTGCTGCCGACCGTCGTGCAGACCCTCATCTACGTCACCATCGTTGAAGTCGAGTTCACCACACTGGCCGCGATTATCGCGGCAGCCGTCGTCGGCGCCTATCTCGGGGCCGGCGTGGTGGCCCGCCTGCCGCGTCGGGGCATCCAGCTGGGCATGGGCACGGCGCTCATCGCCGCCGCATCCCTGATGCTGCTCTCCTATCTCGGCATCGGACCAGCCCCGGGTGTAGCTCTCGGCGTATCCGGCGTCAAACTGGGGATTGCCGTGGGCTGTTCGATGGTCTTCGGTGCCCTGATGATGCTGGGGATTGGCTACTACGCGCCGTGCCTCATCATGATCAGCCTGCTCGGCATGAATCCCACGGCGGCCTTCCCGATCATGATGGGCGCGTGCGCGTTTCTCATGCCCACCGGCAGCATCCAGTTTGTCCGCGAGAACAAGTACGACCTGCGAACAGCCATCTCGTTCATGATTGGCGGTCCAGGAGCGGTGCTGATCGCGGCCTTCATCGTGAAGTCACTGCCCCTCGACACCGTGCGACTGCTGGTCGTGTTCGTGGTGCTCTACACCGCCTTCAGCCTGCTGCGCTCCGCCGCGATCGAGCGGAAGACGGCCGCCAGCGCTCAGCGCTGACCCCGACGCGCTTCGCCGTCGACGTCGGCCTCCCACGCCGCGATTCGCTCACGCAATGCACGGACGCGTGCCGGATCGCGGCTGGTGAGATCAGCACGCTCTCCAGGGTCCGTGCGCACATTGAAGAGGAACCGCTGCCCGCCGTCCTCGACATACTTGAAGTCGCCCGCACGCACTGCGCGCTGCTGGACAGTGGGGCGAATCACGCGCCACATCAGTTCGCGTTCGACCGCTCGTCCACTCGCCAGAAGATCGACGAGGTCCAACCCTTCAAATCCGAGGTCGGAACGGACCACGCCCGCGGCAGCCACCACGCTGGCCGATACATCCATGGTGATCCCCACCTGGCCGGATACCCGACCACGGGGCAGGCGTGCCGGCCAGCGGAAAATCGCCGGCACCCGCACACCCCCTTCCCACACGGTATCCTTGCGATGGAACAGGGGGCTGTTTCGCGACAGCCATTCCCCGCCGTTGTCACTCATGAAGATCACCAGCGTGTCGCGCTCGATCCCGTGGTGGCGGAGCCGTTCCAGCAGTCGCCCGACTTCGGCATCGAAGTCCTCCATGATGGCTACATATTCGCGCCGCGTGGCTGCCGCGGGATCAGACGGATCAGGTGTCATGGAATTGTTCCGACGCTCGGCGACCGACGGCACGCTCGGTGACTGAAACGGCCAGTGCGGGGCTCCATAGGCGACCTCGAGGAAGAACGGCCGTCCCTCGGCGACGCTCCGGTCCAGCTCGGCCTGCGCCCGTCTCGTCGTCTCGTGGTGGAAGTATCCATCGACGTGCACGGGCGTTTCGTTCTCCCAGACATCGTGCTGACCGTCGCCGCGCACGTGCGTGTACCAGTCGAGATACCCCGACAGGAAGCCCCAGAAATAGTCGAAGCCGTGGGCCCGGGGGCCGGCCTCCGGGCGATAGCCGAGGTGCCACTTCCCAATCAATGCGGTGCGATATCCCGCGTCCTTCATCACCTGCGGCAGGGACCGCCCCGTCACGGGAAGTATGGCGTCCAGATCCGGGCCCACGCTGGCGAGGGGACGTTCCAGCATCAGACGCTGCTGATAGCGCCCCGTGATCAGCGCGGCACGCGTCGGCGTGCATACCGGGGCGTTGGCGTAGAAATCCGTGAGCCGTACGCCTTCGGCGGCCAGACGGTCGAGGTGGGGAGTACGGGTGTCGGTGGCGCCATACGCGCCGATGTCACCGTAGCCCATGTCATCCGCGATGATGAGCAACACGTTCGGACGCGTCACCGGCGACGGCTGCGCCAGTGAGGCCACCGCCAACCCCACGGCCAACAGGAGGGTCGTGGACATGAAGGGGCGAACCAGGGTGACAGTCGGCATCCCCGGTATTCTGCCCCAGAACGCCAACGGGCACGTCCCCATGGCTGGAGACGTGCCCGTGATGACCGGTGAGTGAGACGCGGTGATTTAGGACTCGGGGTCCACAATCCCACGACTCAGCGCTTCTTCGGGTTCCACGAGATATTCCATCTCGCGTTCGAAGTCGCCATCCTCGTCGCTCGGCTGCTGAATGGGCGGCGGCGGTGGCGGCTCGTCTGCCGGAATCTCCACGTGCCGATACCACCAGAAGCCGGTGCCCGCCGGAATGAGACGTCCCATCGTGACGTTTTCCTTGAGCCCGCGCAGGTAGTCCATCTTGCCGGAAATGGCGGCCTCAGTGAGCACGCGTGTCGTTT
>JBIIDF010000131.1:0-7676 GCA_044238535.1 Vicinamibacterales bacterium | reverse complement strand
GGGTGTACGCGCCGGCTGTGTCGTCATCACGCGTGCAGACCTCGCCGACGAGGACACGCGGGCGCTGGTGGCTCTGGAAGTGGCCGACCTCGTCCACGGGTCGTTCCTCGACGGTCAGCCGGTCGTCACCGTGTCGGCCCGTACGGGTGAAGGCATCGAGACGCTGCAGGCTGTGCTTGCCCAGGCTGCGGCGCAGATGGCACCCCGTGCGGCCGATGGCTGCGTGCGGCTGCCCATCGATCGCGTATTCACGGTGCACGGGTTCGGGACGGTGGTGACGGGCACGCTGATGTCGGGCACGGCGCACGTCGGTGACGAGCTCGAGGTCGCTCCGGGAGCGGCACGTGTGCGGGTGCGCGGCCTCCAGGTGCACGGCCAATCGGTGGATCTCGCGGCGGCCGGGCAGCGCACGGCCGTCAACGTGACCGGTGACCAGCTGGACGCCGTGGCGAGGGGACGGTCGCTGATGTCTCCCGGGGTGTGGCTCGCCAGTCGGCGGGTGGATGTGACACTCGAGGTGCTTCCGGACGCCCCGCGGCTGATGCACGGCAGTCGGCTGCATGTGCACCATGGCACCACCGAGGTTCTGGGCCGTGTCACTCTTGCGGGCGAGGATCAACGGGACGTCGCGCCCGGCAGTCGGGCGCTGGCACGTCTGCGCCTCGATGCGCCGCTCGTCGTCACGCGGGGTGACCGGCTGATCCTGCGCAGCTACTCACCCATGGTCACCATCGGGGCGGCCACGGTGATTGACCCCTGGCCTCGGGCCATCGGCGTGCGCACGTCGCGCGGGACGCAGCGCCTCGAGCAGTTGGCCGCCGTCGATGGCGCGGATCTGATCGCGAGCCTGGTGCGCGAGGCCGACCTGATCGGCCTGTCGCGGGAACATCTGGTGGCCCGCATGGGAGTGCCCCCCCCGATGGTCGCGGCCCAGACGGCGGCACTCGGCAGCGCAGGCACGGTGCAGACGGTTGGTGACCGCGTGGTCGCCGTCGAGGCGCTGACCCGTGGCCGCGCGCGGTTGGTGGAAGCGGTCAGGGCCTTCCATGCTGCCTCGCCGATGAGCGAAGGAATGCCGCGCGAGGCGCTGCGCGTGCTGGTGATACCCACGGCCCCGCCGGCCGTCTTCGATCACCTGATGGCCCTGCTGTCAGGCAGCGGGGTGCTTGTCGACCGTGACCGCGTGGCGCTGCGCGAGTTCCGGGTCGCGATACCGGGGGGAGAGGAGGGCCTGCGTCGTCTCGAGGATGCCTATGCCGCGGCTGGACTCACGCCGCCTGACACCGCTTCAGTGGCGGCGTCCCTGGCCATGGCCCCGACGGGTGTCGAGGCGGCCGTCGCGTATCTGCTGCGGCAGAAGCGGTTGGTGAAGGTCGATCCGCTGGTCGTGCATCCGTCGGCCCTTGAACGGCTCAAGGCGGATCTCGCGGAGTTGAAGGGGAAGACGCCCGGGGGGCGAGTGACGATCGATGTGGCGTACGTGAAAGAACGCTACGGCATCACGCGGAAGTTTGCGATCCCGCTGCTCGAGTATCTCGACCGGGAACGCATCACGCGGCGCATGGGCGAGCACCGCGTGCTGCTGTAGACACCGCGCTACTTCTTCTCGGTGTCCTGACTGTCGCGCATGGACGTCTTGAAGTTCTTGATGCCTGCGCCGATGCCTCGACCCAGTTCCGGCAGTCGATTGGCGCCGAAAATCAGCACCACGATGGCCAGGATAATGATCATTTCCATGGGGCCGAGCGGTCCCAGCAATGAAAGGGTCTGCATGGTCTGAAGTGCTCCTCGTCTGCCCGTTGGGGCTCTGGCGATTGTAGCACTGAAGCCAGCGCCGGCTTTCGGGCGTCATATCCCTCAGAAACCCGGCTTGTCTCCCGGGGGAGCGTCAGTCACAATGACCATGCTGACTCCCACTGCGATGTCGTCTTCGACCACGCCCATTCCTCCCGTCACTGATGGGCACCTGCACGTCAGGGCCGACCGTCCGGTCGAGGTGCGCTTCTCGTTCGAGCAGCGTCAGTCACGGGTGGCCGCGCTTGGGTCGACGGTGCTGCATCTGGTGGTGGTACTGATTGGTGTGGTCGTGATGCGGTATGCCCCGGAACCGGCGCCCGTCGAGCAGGCGCCGCCCATGTCTCTCGATCGGCTCATCTGGATTGCCGAGCCAGGTCCGGGTGGGGGAGGCGGGGGCGGGGGCAACCGGACCGAGGCCCCGCCACGGCGCGCCGAACTGCCAGGCCGCGACCGGCTGACCGTGCCGGTGGCGCCAAAGCCGGCCGAGACCCCGCCGCCCAAGGTGGAGCCCGAGCCTCCGCCCCTCGAAGCCCTCAACATTCCCGCCATGAACATGGCGGCGGCCCAGCAGATGCTGCCGGGCGCCATTGAAACCCCGAACGTGTCGGCCGAATCCCTCGGCTCGGGCACGGGCACCGGAGCGGGCACAGGCAGTGGCGCCGGCGTCGGATCGGGGCAGGGCTCGGGGCTGGGTGAGGGACGCGGCGGCGGAACGGGGGGCGGCGTCTATCGCCCCGGCTCCGGCGTGACGACGCCACGTGTCCTTCGAGAGGTCAAGCCGCAGTACACCGCCGACGCCATGCGCGCGAAGGTGCAGGGCACCGTGTGGCTCGAATGCGTCGTGATGCCGGACGGGACGGTCGGTGACGTGCGCGTCACCAAGTCACTCGACCCGATTTTCGGACTCGACCAGGAAGCCATCAAGGCCGCACGGGGCTGGCGTTTTGCTCCGGGCACCAGGCAGGGGCAGCCGGTGCCTGTGCTGGTCACCATCGAACTCAGCTTCACCCTCCGATAAATGCCCTCGCGTCCCCTGATTCACGGGAGTGTCTTTCTTGCCGCTGCCGTGGCCCTCGCTGCGGCAGGGGCGGGACTGCTGGCCATGCGGGGCGGGCAGACGACGCCGGGGGCGGCGTCACCGTCCGTGCCCACGCTGGTGCCCCGCGTGGTGGAAACCTATCCCCACGACAGGCGCGCGTTCACGCAGGGTCTGGTGTTGCGCGACGGGGTGCTCTATGAAAGCACCGGCCTGGTGGGCCAGTCGTCGCTGCGCATCGTGAATCCCCGAACCGGCCAGGTGGTGCGTCAGGTGCAGGTGGCCGCCCCCTACTTTGCTGAAGGCCTCGCCGACGTGGGACCGCGGCTGCTGCAATTGACCTGGCAGCACGGCCTCGCGTTCGTGTACGACCGCCAGACGCTTGCGCGCACCGGCGAGTTCTCTTACACCGGCGAGGGATGGGGCCTCTGTCACTCCGGACGCGCCCTGTTCATGAGCGACGGCAGTGCGACGCTCACCGAGCGTGACCCCCAGACGTTTGCCGTGCGACGAGCCATCCGCGTGGTGCAGGACGGGGCCCCGGTCGAGCGGTTGAACGAACTGGAATGCGTGGGAGGGGATGTCTACGCCAACGTGTGGACCACCGACACCATCGTGAAGATCGAGGCGGCGACGGGCCGCGTGACCGCCCGCATCGATGCGACCGGGCTGCTCGGCCCCATGGATCGCCTGGGGGTGGACGTGTTGAACGGCATTGCGCATGACCCCGCCGATGGCACGTTCCTCATCACCGGGAAGCTCTGGCCCCGCCTGTTCCGGGTGCGGTTCGAACCGCGCCGCTAGCAACAACTGCCCATGCGCGCCCTTCGACTGCATGCCACCGGTGGCGTCGCGAGTCTCCGCGTGGACGAGGTGCCTGCGCCCGTCCCTGGACGCGGTCAGGTCCTCGTGCGGGTCATCTGTTCGCCGGTCAATCCCTCAGACGTCCTCTACTGCGAGGGCCGATACGGCACCCCGCCTCCCTTGCCTGTCATCCCCGGATTCGAGGGCTGCGGTGTGGTCGTCGACGCCGGTGGTGGCCTGCTGGCGCGGCGATTCATCGGGGCGCGCGTCGCTGGTGCGGTTCAGGGGCGCCAGGGATTCTGGGCCGAGTATGTCGTGCTCAACGCCCTCGAGACGCTCCGCGTGCCCGACCCTGTGGACGATGTGTCAGCCGCGTCGGCGCTGGTGAATCCGCTGACGGCGCTGGCACTCGTGCGTCCGGTCCGGCAGCGGCAGCACCGAGCCATGGTGCAGACGGCCGCGGCGTCGCAGGTGGGGCGCATGATCATGCGCCTGGCCGTGCGCCACGGCTTCCCGCTCATCAACATCGTGCATCGTCCGGCCCTCGTGGAGGCCCTGCAACGCGAGGGCGCGTCGCGGGTGCTCGACAGCAGCGCGCCCGACTTCCATGAGGCGCTCCATGCCGCGACGCGGGAGGTGGGCGCCACCTGGGCCGTCGATGCGGTGGGAGGGGCGATGACTGGCTGGCTGGCGACAGGACTGCCCCGGGGGAGCACGATCGCCGTCTATGGGGCTCTGGCGGGCACTCCGTCTCAGGTGGAGCCGGGCGACCTGATCTTCCGACAGCAGACGGTGACCGGATACTGGCTCTCGCAGGAATTTCGGAACCGGAGTCCCCTGGGGCTCGCGCGCATCGCGTGGCGCCTGCGAGAGGCCTCGGCGTTGCTGTCCTCGGATCTGCGGAGCGTCGCCCAGGCCTGCGTGCCGCTCGAGGCGGCGGCAGCGCAGGTGCCGCCCCTGCTGGCGTCTACGAGCGCCGGGAAAATCTACATCACGCCCCGCGGCTGAACGTCGCCGTCCGCGCGCCGGCGCTGTGCGCCGGTGCCGCCTCCGCCGCCAGCCGTTACGGCAGGCGCCCGAGCCACTGCAGCGGGGCCAGCGTCAGCCACGGCACATACGTAATGAGCAGCACCCCGATGGTGAGGATGAGCAGCATCGGCAGGGCGGCGCGCATGACGGAGAGCGCCGGCCGGTTGAAGCGTACCGAGGCCACCAGCAGGTTCAGGCCGAGAGGGGGCGTCAGGTAACCCAGTTCGAGGTTGGCGACGAAGATGATCCCGAGGTGAATCGGATTGACCTGGTAGAACTCGGCGACGCCGGTGATCAGCGGCACAACGACGACAATGGCCGAGAAGATGTCCATCAGGCAGCCCACGACGAGGAGGAACACGTTGAGGGCCAGCAGGAACATCAGCGGTGAGGACACATGCGCCGTGGTCCAGGTGATCAGGTCGTCGGGCACCTGCGCATTGATCATGTAGTTGGTCAGTCCGACGGCAACGGCCAGAATGATGAGCACGCCACCGACCAGACCGACGGAGTCGCCGCTGACCCGCACGACATCGCCCATGGTGGGCAAATCGCGGTGCACGAAGCGCTGCATGATGAAGGCGTAAAGAGCGGCCACCGCGGCGGATTCCACCGGCGTGGCATAGCCACCGAGGAGCGCGGTCATGACGACGACCGGGAGGCCGATTTCCCACTTGGCTTCCCAGAGTGCGCCGAGGGCTTCGCGGACGGCGAACGGCGCGCGATGAGCCCCGTGCTGGAGGGCTTCGCGAACGCCGTAGGCGGCCAGCATGGCTAGCATGATGAGGCCCGGCAAGGCTCCGCCGATGAAGAGGTCTTCCATCGACAGGTTGGCGATGATGGCGTAGAGGATGAGCGGCAGCGACAGGGGAAACAGCAGCCCGAGTGACCCGGCGGAGGTCAGCATGCCGATGGAGAAGCGCTCGCTGTAGCCGTCCTTCACCATGGCCGGCAGCAGCAGGCCGCCGAGCGCGAGAATGGTGACACCGGAGCCGCCCGTCAGCAGCGTGAAGAACGCGCACAGGGTAGCGGTCGCGACGGCGGTACCACCGGGCAGCCAGCCGAACAGGGCGCGGAACAGGCGCAGCAGCCGCTCAGACGAACGCCCTTCGGCCAGGAGGTAGCCGGCCAGCGTGAACAGGGGAATGGCTGCCAGGCCGGCCGAGCCCGTCAGTTCCTGATAGGCGGTGATCAGCAGCACGGTGGGCTTGCTGCCCTGGCTCATGAAGAAGATGGCCCCGGCCCCACCGAGCAGCACGAAAATCGGTGCACCGAGAATCGCCGCGACCACCAGCACTGAAATGAGCGGCCAGGGCGAGGCCCCGTCGAGCAGTTCGGGATGGGTCGCCAGCCAGATGCCGGCGGCCGGGCCCGCCAGTGCGGCGACGCGTCCGAACGGCGAGGTGGACGCCCCCCAGGCCAGCCGGGCCGTAATCAGGGCGAAGGCGGCCGGCATGATGAGGTCGGCCATCCATACGCGGATACCTGCGGCGATTTCGAGCCCCTCGGCGAGATCGAGCTCGACGAGGTTGATCGCGCCGACGGTGAAGATGGCTGAGACGGCCGCGCCGGCCGTCGAGGACAGCCAGCGGGCGACGTGCGCGGTCTGGCTGTGTGCCAGGAATTCGCCGGTGGCCAGCGACAGCAGCTTGCCGTCGCGGGCCGCGATGGCCGCCCCGAGCAGCCCCACCCACATCGTCAGGTGCTGGGCGAACGGCGCCGCGCCGGGAATCCCCGTGGCGAGGAACTTGCGCAGCACGATCTCCAGCAGCGGAATGAGGACAATGCCGCTCATCGCCGCCAGGGCGAGGGCGTTTTCCAGACGCACCAGCGCGGGGCGCACGACTACTTGCCGCCCCGCGACTTCCGATACGCGGCCCGGGCCTGCATCGCCGCGTCAAACACCTCGGCCGGCACGAGCGTGCCGCGCATCGACGGCAGCATGCCTTCGGCCGTCTTCCGGAACTCGGCAATCGACGTCGGTGGCAGCGTAATCACCTTGAGGCCGCGCTGTGACATGGTGCCCACGGCGGTGGCGTCGAGGGCGCTGGCCTCGGTGAGGAAGCGCTGCTCGATCTTGGCCGCTTCGGCCAGCATCACGCCCTGGTCGGCAGCACTGATCTTTGACCAGGCAGCAGCGGTGACGACAGTGGCCCCGATGACCGGCGCGAGCTTGACGTCGAGCATGAACGGCGCGTCGCGGAAAATCTGCAGCATCGACGCGGCATAGGCCGGACTCGGGGCGGCGTCGATCATCCCGCGCTTGAGCCCGCCGACCATGTCGTTGACGGAAAGAGGAATCGGCTGGAATCCGTTGTTCTTGTACCACTGCACCGACTTGTCATCACCGTCGGTGGTGTAGAGCTTGACGGCCTTGAGGTCGGCGAGCGTACGAATCTCCTTCTTGGAGAAGAGATTGACCCAGCCGGCGCTGCCCCAGTGAAGCACCTTGTAGCCCTTCGCTTCGATGCGCTGGGTCAGCATCGGCCGCAGCGTCGTAAACACAGCTTTCATCTCGTCGTCACTCTCGAAGAGGAAGGGCAGCCCGAACACATCCACGGCGTCGTCGATGCGGGCGAGTCCCGGTGGCAGCAGCAGGGCGGCCTGCAGTTCGCCGACGGCCGGACTCATCATGCGGACGACCGAGGCCTCGGTGCCCAGCGTTCCGCCCGCATAGACACGCAGGGTCACGCGGTTGCCGGTGCCCTTCGACCAGACGTCGCCCATGTCCAGTAGTGCCTTGTGCCAGGCCGAGTTGGCCGGGGCGAAGGTGGCCAGTTTGAGAGTGAGAGGCGTCTGCGCCGCACCGGTGGCCCCCCAGAGGGCGAGCAGCGCCGCACCTGCGGCCACGGCGAACGACAGACGGAATGACTTCAGCATGCATTCAGCTCCATGCGGGGTGGGACGACCCGCGACACGTTACGGTTCCCGGGACAGAAACAGATACTCGGCCTGCGCCTGGATGGCCCGCGCCCGTCGCTGCAGCAGCAGCGTGGTGAGGCGTTCCGAG
>JBIIDF010000132.1:0-7676 GCA_044238535.1 Vicinamibacterales bacterium | reverse complement strand
TGGCGGTGTTGTGCTGCGCGTGAATTCGACCGGACGACACGGCGACGCACGCCAATCCAGCGTACAAAGAACCGGGGGCACCCGTGCTGCGCACAAGTGCCCCCGAGGAGCGCGCCAGCCGAATCCGACCGCTCAGGCGCCGGGGCGCTGGCGCGGCGGTGCCGGCAGGGTGCCCTTGTTGGCGATGGCCTTGTTGATGGCCGCGATGGTCTGCGTGGTGCGGAACTCGACAATCTGCTTCGCCCATTCGGTGTTCTTCGCGCGGTTCGACACGTCGACGCCATTGATGGTGGCCTTGCCGGCCTTCACGCGCTCGTCATAGCGCACCGACTTCGGATCCTGAATGAACATGTTCAGGGTGATGATCACGTCGTCGTGCATGTTGTCGGAGGCGCCTTCCTTAAGGCCCTTCGTCTCCATGAACTTGCTGACAGATGCGTAGTCGTAGTACTCCTGGATGTGCGCCACGAGCGACTTGCCGGCGTACTTGGTGTTCAGCGCCTCGGCCACGGCACGCTGACCGGCCTGGTTGCCGCCGCTGTCGCCGATGAAGAACACCTGCGTGAAGCCGTGGGCAATCAGCGACTCGGCCGTGTCGGTGAGCAGGGCCCGGAAGGTCTCTTCGCGCAGCGTGATGGTGCCGGGCGAGGTCATGTGTCCGGTGGGTGGCTCGATGCCGCCCTCGGGAACATGCTTGATCACCGGGGCACACAGCGCGTTGCCCATCTTGCGGGCAATGGCATCACAGTTGGTGGTCAGCACGAAGTTGTGCTTCCCCAGGGCCAGCCATGGGCCGTTGGGTTCGTGGCCTCCGGTAGGAATGATCACCGTGGTCTTCCCGGATGCCATCGCGTCACGCACATCCATCCAGGTCATCTCCTCCAGCCACACGGTGTTGGCTTTCGGCAGCGGATTCGGTGTGTCCTTGCAGTTGTACGGGTTCTGCGCGCAGTCCCCGCCCCCCATCGAGCGCGGATCGGGCGCACGCCGCTGCCCCTGCACTGTGACGGCCAGCGCACCGGCCATGATCATCACCGCTCCCACACCCAGCACTGTTCGCTTCATACGATGCTCCTTGCTCACGTTCGACACTCGGGACTACTGACCGCCGCGCTTGGCTGGCGCCGCCGGGGCGGGGCCCAGCTTGTGCCGGAATGACCCATCGTCAAACCGGTCGCGATACGGGGTGTGGCAGCTGCCGCATGTCTTCCCGAGATTGGCCGTCGCGGCCTTGACCTCGTCCCACTTGCCGGCGGTCGCGGCCAGTTCAATGGCATCGGCGGCCTTGCGGGCATCGGCAATCCAGCCGAGCGCGTCGGTCTTGGCGTACGGCCGGAAGAAGGCTTCCGTCTGCAGGAACGCCGCCTTCAGCTCAGCCGCCTGCTTCTTCGCTCCGTCCACATCAGACTTCTCGGTGACGGTGCGCATCGCGCCGTTGGCGGCGGCGACCTTCTGCATGGCCTTCTGGAGCACTTCTTCTTCGGTCGTCATCTTCGGCGGCAGACGGCGCGCAATGTCGTTCATGGCGTTGTTGACCACGGACGTGGCCACGACGACCGGCTTGCCGGTCCACTTGGCGATGACCTCGGGTGCGAGTCCGGTGAGGCGGTCCTTGACCTTGGCGTTCGCCGGGTCGAACTTCATCGCTTCGCCGATGACCGTCACGTAGGTATTGAGCTCGAGCGGCTCGTTCAGCCGCGGGGCCAGCACCAGGACATCCTTGTCGCCACTCTTGGCCTTGTCCTGGTCGACCGAGAAGGCCACGGCCGACAGGTTCTGGTCGACCAGCGCCATCATCGTGACGTTTTCGCCGTAGTAGGCATCGGGCTTGGCCGCCAGGCTGCTGGCCACCACGGGCACCAGCGGCTTCTGGGGCGGAGCGGCGGGGGCCGCAGGCGCACCGGCCTGGCCCTGACCAGCGGCGGCCGGAGCGGCGCCCGTGGCCGCGGGTCGGGCTCCACCCTGAGCGGGCGCGGGGGCCACAGGAGCCTGCTGGGCCTGGGGAACGGCCACGGCAGCCGCAAGACCCAGCGCGGCCGCCGAGAGGGCCAGGCGCGAGGTGCGACGAGTGGGAAGGTTGGGGCGTGACATGACGGAAGTCCTCCTTGAGCGACCGTCGCGTGGTGCCCTGGGCACACGGCACGGCCGTCGATCAGCCGCATTGTAGGCGAAACCGGGCCAGAGTGGACGGGGGCGGCATGTTTCTTTTTGTCATGGCGCGGGCTGCCCTGGGCCCCGCCGGGCGCTACAATCGCCTGTCTCGCGCCTGCGGTCTCGACCGGAGGAGCGCCGTTCCCCGGGAGTTCTCAGATGACCGTCCGCCTCGCCCTCTGCCTGCTGCTCTGCACCGCGCTGCCGGTGTCTGCCCAGACGCCCGCCGCCGGTGCGCCCCCATCTCCGCCGCGTACGGCCTCGGTGAACAGCCAACCGCGCCGCGATGTGGCGAACATGCCGCGCCCCATCGACATGCACGACAGCGTCTGGATCGAACAGTTGACGATGCTCGAGGTGCGAGACTTGCTGAAGGCCGGGAAGACCACGGCCCTGATTCTGACCGGGGGCATCGAGGAGAACGGGCCCTATCTGACAACCGGTAAGCACAACAATGTTCTCAAGGCACAGGGCGAGTCGATTGCCCGAGCGCTGGGCAACGCGCTCGTCGCCCCGATTGTGACCCTCGAACCGGGCAATCCCGACCGGGCGGGCCTGTCGCCGGGCACGGTGGTGCTCTCGCAGGCGACATTCCGCGCGGTGCTGTCCGACATGGCGCGCAGCCTCCGCTCGCAGGGCTTCACGGAGATCGTGATGCTGGGGGACAGTGGCGGAAACCTGAAGGGCATGCAGGAGGTGGCGGCCACGCTCAACGCCGACTGGAAGGGGAAGGGGCGCGTGCACTTCATTCCCGAGTACTACAACTACGCCGACGTCGAGCACTTCGAAGAAGCCGAGCTGGGCATCAAGGAACAGCTGGAAGGGTTCCACGACGATTACTACATCTCGGCCATCATCTCGACCGTCGATACCGATGCGATCCGGATGCGCGAACGCCGCAAAGCCGGAAAATTCGTCATTAACGGCGTGTCGCTCGATCCGATCGAGAAGACGGTGGCCAACGGCCTGCGCATGGTGCAGTTCCGGACCGCGGTGACGGTGGCGGCGATCAGGAAATCGATCGCGGCGGCCGGCGGCCGGCAGTAATCGTGGGGGCACCATGTGTCAGCGCGTGACGTGTCAGCAGTGCGGGAAGCCCTCGTGGGTGGGGTGCGGGCAGCACATCGAACAGGTGCTGGGTGACGTGCAGCCGTCCAATCGGTGTCAGTGCCCACGCAAGCCGGGTGTGCTGTCGCGACTGTTCGGTGGCCGCTGACCGGCGACGATGGCGGCGCTTCCCGCAGACACTCGCATCGCGTCGGTCACGCTGGCCGTGGCTGACCTTGCACGGTCACTGACGTTCTATCGCGACCTGCTCGGCGCGACGGTGCACGACAACGGACCGGGATGGGCCTCGCTGGGCACGGCCGCCGGGGGGCCGTGGCTCCGCCTGCAGGCGCAGCCGAATGCCACGGCGAGGCTCCCCCGCACCAGCGGACTGTTTCATGTCGCGCTGCTCGTGCCCACCCGCGCCGCTCTCGGACAGGTGCTGTGGCGTCTGGCCGCCGCCGGGTGGCCTGTCGACGGTGCCGCCGATCATCTCGTCAGCGAAGCGACTTACCTGCGGGATCCGGACGGCCTCGGCCTCGAGATCTATCGGGACCGTCCGCGGGACGAGTGGCCCCGGCGGGGCGACGAAGTGCAGATGGCCTCCGACCCGCTCGATATCGACGGCGTGCTGCACAGCCCGGGCGCCGATGCGGTGTGGTCGGGGATCCCCGAGGGCACCGTCGTGGGGCATGTCCACCTGCAGGTGCCTGACCTCCACGGGGCGGAACAGTTCTATTGCGACACCGTCGGATTTACCCCGATGCTGCGCGGCTATCCCGGCGCCCTGTTCGTGGCGGCCGGGGGCTACCACCATCACGTCGGTCTCAACGTGTGGGCCGGCGTGGGGGCACCTCCGCCGTCGGCGACGGCCGTCGGTCTGCGGCGCATCGACCTCGCTGCGTCAGTGACGGCTCCGCTGCAGTTCGACGATGCCGCGACAGGAGTGACGCTGGTGATCCGGCCTGTGGATGGGCATCTGGTGGCGTCTCTGTCGCATGTCTGACGCCTTGCATCTGCACGCCGAGGTGGTCGAGGAACTGCGGCGGCATGGAATCGAGTTCGGCCCCGACGACACGGCGGCGACACTCCGAGCGCAGCTCAACGACCGCTACCGGGTGGAGATTCGGGCGCTGCGCGACCGCTGTCGGGCGGGAGAATTCGGCGTGCGTGACCTGCCCGCGCACGTGGTGGTGCTGCGCCGCGCGTATCCCCTGCTGTCGGTGCCGCTCGACCGCTGGGGGCGAAACGCCTGACCCGCCTGGGCCTCACGGGTGGCCCGCCCTCGGTGTGACGGTTGCACGGATGGGGCCATGGGGATACAGTCGCCCCATGGAGCGACTTACGGTTCCGCTCGTGCGCGACCACCGGCAGGCCCCACTGCGGCCCGCCACATGGCCCGAGGCCCTGCAGCGTGCGGCCAACGCGTTCACCCGCGTGCGGGACACCCACGGCGGCACGGCATTCGGGCTGTTCAGCTGTTCGAAGAGCACCAATGAGATGAACTTTGCCGCGCAGAAATTCGCGCGCGTGGTCATGGGCTCGCACAATATCGACAGCTGCAATCGCACCTGACATGCGCCCAGCGTCGCCGGTCTGGCGATGGTGTTCGGGATGGGCGGGGGCACCAGCTCCTACCAGGAAGTCGAGGAGGCCGACTGCATCCTCCTGTGGGGATCGAATGCGCGGGAGACGCATCCGATCTTCTTTCACCACGTGCTGAAAGCGGTCCGTCGTGGTGCGCGCCTGTTCGTGATTGATCCCCGCCGCACGGCGTCGGCGCAGTGTGCCGACCAGTGGCTGGGCGTGCGCGTGGGCACCGACATCGCGTTGGCACATGCGGTGGCCCGTGAGATCGTGACGGCCGGGCTGACTCATGAGGCGTTCATCCGCGAGGCGACCACCGGATTCGACGCGTATCGCCAGTCGATTGCCGCGTGGACACCCGAGCGTGCCGAGGATGTGACTGGAGTGCCGGCGGCGGCGATCCGCGCGATGGCCCGCGCGTATGCCGGGGCCCGGCGTGCCATGCTGTGCTGGACGCTCGGCATCACCGAGCATCACTACGCGGTCGACAATGTGGTGTCGCTGATCAACCTGGCGCTGCTCACCGGCCATGTCGGGCGGTGGGGCAGTGGTATCTGCCCGCTCCGGGGCCAGAACAATGTGCAGGGTGGCGGCGACATGGGGGCATTGCCTGATCGCCTGCCGGGATTCCAGCACGTCGAGAACGCCGACGTGCGGGCACGGTTCGATCAGGCATGGGGTGTGACGCTTCCGTCGAAGAAGGGCTGGCATCTGACCGGCATGTTCGAGGCGATGGAGCGTGGTGACCTGCGGGCCCTGTATGTGATTGGCGAGAATCCCGTCCAGTCGGAGGCGGACATGACACGCACGCGGGCGCGATTGTCGCGCCTCGAGACCCTGGTCGTGCAGGACCTGTTTGTCACTGACACGGCTGCCATGGCTGACGTGGTGTTTCCCGCGGCGGCGGGGGCGTTTGAGTCGGAAGGCACGGTGACGTCGAGCGAGCGCCGTGTGCAGCGCACGCGGCGGACGCTGTCGCCGCCCGGCGAGGCACGCGACGACCTGTCGATCATCTTCGACCTGGCGCGGACGATGGGGCACGACTGGGGCGATGCCGCTGCCGAGTCCGTCTGGAACGATGTGCGGCGTCTGTCTCCGGTGCATGCCGGCATGAGCTACGCGCGGCTCGAAGCGGCGCGAGGGCTGCGCTGGCCCTGCTACGACGAGTCCCATCCCGGCGAGGCGTTTCTGCACAGTCGCTTGTGGGAACGTCCGGTGCGCGGTCCGCGGGCGCCGTTTCAGGTGGTGCGGCATCAGGAACCGGCGGAGGCGCTCAGCGAGGAGTATCCGTTGCGGCTCACGACGGGTCGCCGACTGGGGGAGTACAACACCGGCGTGCAGACGGCGGCCTATGCGTCGCCGACGAGGCGTGGAGAGACGGCTGACCTGTCGCCCGGTGATGCGGTGCGGCTCGGTGTCGTCGCGGGCGATATGGTGCGTGTGGTGTCACGCCGAGGGGCGGTGGAGGCGCCCGTGCATATCGACGAACATCTGCCCGATGGTCTCGTGTTCATGACCTTTCATTTTCCGGAACAGGTGGCGACCAACGTGCTCACCATCGACGCCACCGACCCTCGCGTCGGGACCGCCGAGTTCAAGGCGGCGGCCGTCCGGGTCGAGCGGGTCACGGTGCCGGCGTCCGCGCTCGCGGGTGCCTGAGTCGTTCCCGGACACGCGTGCCCATGGACCTCCACATCATCGGCGGCGAGCCGACCACAGACGAGCAGGCCGCCATCGACGCGGTGTTGCCGGCCGACGCGCTCGGTGCGAGGCACTGGCTGCTGCCGGCCCTGCACGCGGCACAGGACCGGGTCGGATGGGTCACGCGCGGCGCCCTTAATCACATCTGCCGTCGCCTCGGTGTGCCACCGGCGGAGGCCTGGGGTGTCGTGACGTTCTATCACCTGTTGTCGACCACGCCCTCGCCGCAGACGATGATTCACGTCTGCGACGATGTGGCGTGTCGTGTGCAGGGGGCCGAGCGTCTGTGCGCGGCCGTGGAGGCGCGGTTGGGGCCGGCGACGCCCCACCACACGCCGGCGGCTGGGCCAGCCGACCCGGGGCCCGCGGCCTCGGACCCGGTGCAACGCCCGGCGTCGGGTGCGGGTGGACGGGACGGCACCTCGGGGGCCGAGCCCGTATGGTCCGAGGCCGCGGGGGGCGCGCTGGGCTGGCGGCGGTCGCCGTGTCTCGGGCAGTGCGACGCCGGCAGTGCCGCGCTGGTCGTCTGCGCGGGCGCCGTGCCCCGTCGATGTGTGGTGGCGCCGACGGGCGGAGTGGAGGCGCTGGTGGCGCGGGCGCAGGCCGAGGCGGCCCGTGCCGGGGCCGCGGGGGCGGAGACCGGCGAGCGGGGCGCGCGACAGGGGGCGTCGGGGCGCATCGCCCGCGCAGACGGGCGGCCGCGCCTGCTGGCGCGCGTGGGCCGCGTCGACCCGTGGTCGCTCGCGAGCTACCGCGACCACGGGGGCTATGCGGCGCTGGCGCGCGCCACCACGCTCGGCCCCGAGGCCGTGATCGATGCCCTGCGGCGGGCGCGGCTCGTGGGCAGAGGCGGCGCCGCATTTCCCACCGCCAGCAAGTGGGAGGCCGCTCGGCGACAGGTCGCTGCACAGCGCTATGTCATCGCCAATGCGGATGAGAGCGAGCCGGGCACCTTCAAGGACCGCGTGCTCATGGAAGGCGATCCCTTTGCGCTCATCGAGGCGCTCACCATCGCCGGACTCACGATCGGCGCGACGCGCGGGTTCCTGTATCTGCGCGGAGAATACCCCGAGGCCGAAGCCCGACTGACGCAGGCGATGCGCGAGGCTGCTGCCCACGCGCTGCTGGGCGCAAGTGTGGCGGGCACCGGACACGCGTTCCATCTCGAACTGCGTCGAGGCGGTGGAGCG
>JBIIDF010000130.1:0-7682 GCA_044238535.1 Vicinamibacterales bacterium | reverse complement strand
CTGGCGATTGCCCGGGCCTTGCTCAAGAATTCGCCGCTGCTCATTCTGGACGAGGCGACCTCGGCACTGGATTCCGAGTCGGAGCGCCTGGTCCAGGAGGCCCTGTCGACCCTGCTGCACAATCGCACGGCGTTCGTCATTGCGCATCGGCTGTCCACCGTGCGGCGTGCCGATCAGATCATCGTGCTGGAACACGGTCGCGTCGTGGAAGCAGGGCGGCATGACGAGCTGCTGGCGAGACCGGACGGCGCGTATGCCCGCCTGCACCAGCTGGAACTGGTAGATGATGGCAGTCTGGGCAGCGGTTCCGCGAGCCCTGCGTCTTCGATGGAAGAGGAGCGTTCGTGATCCGCAGCATGACCGGGTTTGCCGCCCTGACCCGCGACAATGAACTGGCGACGATTGGTGTCACGGTGAAGTCGGTGAATCACCGATACCTCGACCTGCAGTTGCGCCTGCCGCATGCCCTGAGCGACCGCGACGGGGCACTCCGGTCCAGGGTGCAGGGGCGGCTCGTGCGCGGACGGGTCGAGGTGAGCGTCTCGCTGCAGTGGCGCCAGACGCCGGTCCCCGATGTCATCCTGAACATGCCTGTGGCCCAGGCCCTGGCCGCGGCCATGGCCGAGGCCCGGGACGAGGGGATTGTGCAGGGCGCGCTGACGCCGGCGGACCTGCTGCGGGTGCCGCAGGTCCTGTCCGTGCGGGATCGCCTCTCCGACGGGGGGGAGACTCCGGCGGCGGTGGCCGAGCTGCTGGACGAGGCGGTGGATGCCGCCGTCGGGCAGCTGGACGCCATGCGGCGCGAAGAGGGCCGGCACCTGGCGGCGGACCTCACGATGCGCCGCGAGACGCTGACGGGATGGCTGGGGCGGCTGGTCGCTGCGGCTGAGGCCGGGCGGTCGGCGCTCGAAACGCGCCTGCTGGAGCGGGCCCAGACGCTGGCCCGCGACCTGCCGGTGGATGCCGCCGTGCTGGCCCAGGAGGTGGTGCGGGTGGCCGCGCGGTCCGACATCGCCGAGGAGGTGACGCGGTTCCAGGCCCACCTGCAGCACTGGCAGGTGCTGACGGACGGCCCCGAAGCCTGTGGCCGGAAGCTCGATTTTCTTTTGCAGGAAATGAACCGGGAAGTGAATACGATGGGATCGAAGGCCGATGGACTGGTGGTGACCGAACTCATCATCGACGCCAAGGCCGAGCTGGAACGTATGCGCGAACAGGTTCAGAATGTCGAGTAGGCGTCGTGGATTGCTGTTCATCGTGTCGGCCCCCTCGGGAGCCGGCAAGACGACCCTCGTCGAACATCTGGTGCAGATTCTTCCGCATCTCCGGATGTCGCGGTCCTACACGTCCCGGCCGGCGCGTCCGGGCGAACGTGACGGCGTCGACTACCACTTCATCTCGCGGCAGCACTTCGAGGACATGATTACGGCCGGCGCGTTTCTGGAGTGGGCCGACGTGTTCGGGAACCTCTACGGCACGGCCGCCGCTGACACGGCCGCCCTGATGGCCACCGGCCAGGATGTGGTCATGGTGATTGATGTCCAGGGGGCCCGGCAGGTCAAGGCTCACGGCATCGACCACACCTCCATCTTCGTGCTGCCTCCATCGTTTCCCGTGCTCGAACGGCGTCTGCGGGGACGCAGCAAGGACACGGAAGAGCAGATGCAGCGGCGGCTGGCGACGGCGCGCGCCGAAGTGCCGAGCTACGTCGAGTATGACTACGTCGTCGTGAATGACCAGCTGGAACCGACGGTGGTCCGCCTGCAGGAAATCATCGCGGCTGAACGCTCGCGCACCCACCGGATGCGTGTGACGGCCGAGGAAATTCTGGCGTCCTTCCAGCGCTGACGTCCATGGCCGCCATCGCACTCGGGATCACCGGAGGCATCAGCGCCTACAAGGCGGTGGAAATCGCGCGTGCCCTGCAGGAGGCGGGGCACGAGGTGACGGCGGTCATGACCCGATCCGCCCGCCGCTTCGTCACGCCGCTGACTCTGGAAGCCATCACCGGGCGCGAGGTGGTGACCGATCTCTGGTCGCGCGGGCGCAACGTGGACATCGAGCACATTGCGCTGGCGTCGCGCATCGACCTGCTGTTGGTGGCGCCCGCGACGGCCAACACCATCGCCCGGTTCGCGCAGGGACACGCCGACGATTTTCTGACGGCGATGTATCTCGCCACCCGTGCGCCGGTGGTGCTGGCGCCGGCGATGAATTCCCAGATGTATGCGCACCCGGCCGTGGTGCAAAATCTGGCGCTGCTGCGGGAACGGGGGACCACGATTGTCGAACCAGGCTCAGGCTATCTGGCGTGCGGATGGGTCGGGCAGGGACGCCTGGCCGACCGTGAACAGGTCCTGGCGGCGGTCGACGCGCAGCTGCGCGGACCCGCATCCGCGCTGACCGGACGTCGTGTGCTCGTCACTGCGGGGCCGACGTATGAAGACATCGATCCCGTGCGGTTTATCGGGAATCGTGCGAGTGGACGCATGGGGTTCGCGCTGGCCACCGAGGCCGCGCGCCGAGGAGCGCAGGTGACGCTGGTCAGCGGTCCGAGCCGCATGCCCGTACCCTCCGGTGTGGATGTCGTGGCCGTGCGGAGTGCGGCGGACATGCACGCGGCCGTGCTGGCCCGTGCAGAGGCGGCCGATGTGGTCATCATGGCGGCGGCAGTGGCCGACTACACGCTGGACCCGGCGGCGCAGAAAATTGCCAAGGCCGAGGGGCCGCTGGTCCTGACCCTGCATCGCACGCGCGACATTCTGGCGGATGTCGGGGCTCTGCCTTCCCGCGCCCAGGGGCGTCCCGTGCTGGTGGGCTTCGCCGCAGAGACGCACGACATGGTGGCCCACGCGCGAGGGAAGCTCGAGCGGAAGAAGGCCGACCTCATCGTGGCCAACGATGTGTCACGTACCGACGCCGGATTCGATGTCGATCAGAATGCGGTCACACTGATTTCCGCGCACGAGGTGCTCGGTGTCCCCCTGCAGCCGAAGGCGCAGGTCGCGCGGGTGATTCTCGACCGCGTCGAACGCCTCCTGCCTGACACCCCGCACGCATGAACGACCTGGCGGAACACCTCGCGTTTTTCCGCGAGCTTGGCGTGACCGGCGTCAGTCGCGACCCGGCGTGGCGCCGTCGCGCGTCCGACGCCGAGAGCGCGGCCGGTGTGGCGGCACCCGGTGGCAGCGACGCGGTCACCCCGGGGACGGCTGCGGCACCCGCGCAGGCAGACGCTCTGCAGGCCCTGCAGGCGGCCATCGGACCTGCCTGCACGCGATGCAAGCTGTGCACGCTCGGCCGCTCGACCGTGGTCTTCGGCAGCGGCTCGCCGAAAGCACGGCTCATGTTCGTGGGCGAGGCCCCTGGTGAAGACGAAGACCGGCACGGGCAGCCGTTTGTGGGACGCGCCGGACAGTTGCTGACGCGCATCATCGAAGCCATCGGCATGACGCGCGAGCAGGTCTACATTGCCAACGTCATCAAGTGCCGACCACCCGACAACCGCAACCCGGAACCCGATGAGGTGACGGCGTGTTCGCCGTTCCTGTTCCGTCAGGTCGAGATCGTCGATCCGCTGGTGGTCGTGGCCCTCGGGAAGTTTGCGGCGCAGTGCCTGCTGCAGACCACCGATCCCATTACCCGTCTGCGGGGGCGCGAATTCGATTTCCAGGGCCGCACGCTGATTCCCACCTTCCACCCGGCCTATCTGCTGCGGAATCCGGCAGCCAAGCGGGAGGTCTGGGACGACATGAAGAAGGTCCGCGCATTGTTGCAGGCCGACGTGCGTCGCTAGGGCCATGGCTGCCTGCCTCATTGCCGTCGCCGTCCCGGTGCCCTCGCTGGGCCGGCTGACGTATCGGGTGCCGCCGGACCTGCCGCGACCTGTGGCGGGTGCGCGTGTCACGGTGCCGCTCGGGTCTCGCCAGGTGACGGGTGTCGTGCTTGCCGTCGATGTCGCGGACGAAGGGCACGCCCTCAAAGACGTGCTGGCCGTGCTCGACACCGACGCGTTCCTGCCGACGGATGTGGTCGCCCTGGCGCTGTGGGTGGCTGACTACTATCTGGCGGGCCCGGGGGCCGCACTCGCGGTGGCGGTGCCACCACACGGGCTGACCGGTCGTGCGGACGCCTTCAAGACGGCGCGCCGTGTCGCGCTCACCTCTGCCGGCCTCGATGTGCTGGCGGCCGACGATGCGAGCGGCGAGGCGCAGGCGCCGGGCGGACGGCGGGTATCGGCGACCCAGCGGCAGACTTTGCGCGCGGCGGCTGCTGTCGCAGACGGTGTGAGCCTGGCGGAGCTCGAGGCCCGGGGCGGCTCGCGTGGGGCCGTCGCGCGGCTGCGAACGGCAGGCCTACTGTCGGTGCGCACCGTGCGCGTCGAACGCGATCCCTTCGTGGAGGGACGTCACACGGCCGTCGTGGCCGCCGTCGAGGGTCGCACGCTCACGGAGGAACAGGCGGCTGCCTTCGACACGCTGGCCACCCTCGTCGATGCGCAGCGCTTTGCGCCGGTCCTGCTGCACGGAGTCACCGGCAGCGGCAAGACCGAACTGTATCTCCGGCTCGCCGAGCGCACGAGGGCCGCCGGCCGGCAGGCCCTGATCCTGGTCCCGGAGATCGCGCTGACGCCTCAGGTGGCGGCGCTCTTCCGGTCGCGGTTCGGCGACCGGGTGGCCATTCAGCACAGTGCCCTGGCCGAGGGCGAGCGTCACGACCAATGGCACCGGATCCGGTCGGGAGACGTGGACGTGGTGGTGGGCACCCGCTCGGCGGTGTTCGCGCCCTGCGCCCGCCTGGGTCTGATTGTCGTCGACGAGGAGCACGACAGTTCCTACAAGCAGGATGAGACGCCGCGGTATCACGGGCGCGATGTCGCGGTGGTGCGTGCGCGCACGGCTGGGGCCGTGGTGGTGCTCGGGTCGGCGACGCCGTCCCTCGAGAGCTATGCCAACGCGCGGGCAGGCCGCTATCGGCTCATCCGACTGGCGCGCCGCGTGCTGGATCGACCCATGGCGGCTGTGCGCCTCGTGAACATGCGCGAGGCGATGGCCGAGGCAGGCGGGGAAGTTATCGTCAGCGATACGCTGCGCGAGGCCCTGCGAGAGCGGCTCGCGCGGCGGGAGCAGGCGATGATTCTGCTGAACCGGCGCGGGTATGCGGCGGCGATGCTGTGCCGCCAGTGTGGCCATTCGCTCGAGTGTCCGCAGTGCAGCGTGTCTCTGGCCATCCATCGGAGGCGTGGTGGTCCGGGCGCAGACCCGGATGACCGCCGGCTGTGGACCGGACGGTGTCACTACTGCAACTACAGCCGTGGGGTGCCCGCGAGCTGCCCCCAGTGCGCGGCCCCGTATCTCGAGCACGTGGGCATCGGCACCGACCGCGTCGAGGCCGAGTTGCGCGCGCAGTTTCCCGACATCCGGCTGGCACGGGTCGACCGTGACACCGTCCGTCGCCGAGGGAGTCTGGTGCGCCTGCTCGAACGCTTTGCCCGGCGTGATCTCGACGTCCTGGTCGGGACGCAGATGATTGCGAAGGGACATGATTTTCCGGACGTCACGCTGGTCGGCGTGATTTCCGCCGACGTCGGCCTGGGCCTGGCCGATTTCCGGGCGGCCGAGCGCACATTCCAGCTGCTGACGCAGGTGGCCGGCCGCGCGGGCCGCGGTGACCGGCGAGGCGAAGCGATCATCCAGACGCTCTACCCCACGCACTACAGCATCACGCTGGCCCAGACGCACGACTACGACGCCTTTTACGACAAGGAAGTGGCCTACCGGTACGCGATGCGCTATCCGCCCCAGGTCGCCATGGTCAACGTCGTGGTGAAGGGGCGGACCTATGACGAGGCCATGCAGGGGGCGCAGACGCTGGCCGCCGCTGTGAGGCACGAGTCTGGAGACGGCGTCACGGTGATGGGGCCGGCGCCGGCGCCGCTGGCACGGCTCCGGGGTGACTATCGGGCCCAGTTTTTTCTCAAAGGCACGCAGCGCCCGGCGATGGGCAAGGCCGTGCGCCGTGCGCTGGAGGCGCATCCCGAACTGGCGCGCCGCGCCACGCTCGACGTCGACCCCCTGACGATGCTGTAGGTGGACGGGGGCGCGCGGTCAGGGCGCACCGGTGACAAACGGTTCGAGCGGCGCGGGTGTGAAGCACAGCAGCAGCGTGATGATGGCCACGACGGCCAGCGCATACCGCACCGGGCCGAGGGGACACGTGTCATCAAGCGTCGCCGGGTGACGGGGGCCGGCGACGACCAGCATGATGGCCAGCATGACGGTCCAGGCGATCCAGCTCGAGGACGTGAATGCCAGGCCGATGGCGACGGCCATCATCGTACCCGTCACCCAGAGCGAACGGGGACCGAGGACGGCGTAGCTGATATGCCCGCCGTCGAGCTGCGCGATGGGAAACAGGTTGAGGGCCGTCGCCAGCAGACCGAACCACGCCGCAAAGGCCATGGGGTGCATATTGATGGTGAATCCGTCCGGGATGGAACCGAAGACGAGACGGGCGGCCAGTTGAAAAAGCAGGGGCTCGCCGAGCTCCATCAGCCCGCTCTGGTCATCGGGGAGGCGCACCATGTCTGACAGCATCAGGCCCGTGAAGAGAGCGGGCACGGCCACCAGCACGCCGGCGAGAGGACCGGCGATGCCGATATCAAAGAGCGCGATGCGTGAGGGAAAGCGCGAACGGATACGGATGAACGCTCCCAGCGTCCCGGTCAGCGGCAGGGGGGCCGGCAGGAAGTATGGCCAGGTGGCATCGACCCCGTGGTAGCGGCAGGCCACCACGTGCCCCATCTCGTGGCATCCGAGAATGGCCAGGATGGTCAGGCTGTACCAGAGGCCCGGCAGCAGAAACGACGGAGACAGGAATGGCGCCAGGGCACTGGTGCCCCCGTCAGGAGGCGGCCAGGCGAAGGAGGGGTCGAACGCCTGCTCGAAGCCGAGGTAGTGGCATCCGCCCACGAGGGTGGTGGTGCATATCGTGAGGGCCAGCAGCAGGAGCGGGCGCCCCACGGGGTCGGTCGACGGTCTCACAGGGGTCAGCCGAGGTGCTGCAGATCTTTGCCAGGTTTGAAACGAATGGTGCGCCCCGGCGGGATCCGCACTTCCGTCCCCGTGCGGGGATTCCGGCCGATGCCGCGTTTGCGGGGCCGCACCTGAAACACCCCGAAGCCGCGCAACTCGATGCGTTCGCCGCGCTGCATCGAGAGTCGCATCGCGTCAAAGACGGCATCCACGGCCTGCTCGGCCTTCACCTTGGTGACGTGGGCCAGCCGCGACACTTCCGTAACGATGTCGACCTTGATCATGGGGCGTCAGCGTCCGGCACCCGGAGCCAGACGACATCCTGATTCTGACATCGCGGCATGATTCGCCGCAAGTTCTTCGGGCTGTGTAAGATCGGAGGACTCCTGTGACACAACGCTCCGTGCCAGTCGTCGTCTTTGTGGGTCGTCCCAACGTCGGAAAATCGACGCTGTTCAATCGCGTGACCGGCACGCGCCGGTCGATCGTCGCGCCTATTCCCGGGACGACCCGCGACCTCATCACCCATACGGTGACATGGGACGACCGCCCCATTGTTCTGACCGACACAGGCGGCCTGTTCGGCGCCAGCGAGGACCCGCTGCATGCGCTGGTCATCGAGCGAGGCCAGCGTGCCCTGGCGACGGC
>JBIIDF010000129.1:0-7767 GCA_044238535.1 Vicinamibacterales bacterium | reverse complement strand
GTGGCTTGGCTGCTGGCCGGCGTGCTCAGCACACTGCTCGGGGCCGCCGGCTTCGTGCAGGCGCTGGCGTGGGCCGCAGGGGCCCTCGGGCTATCGGGCGGCGCCTACGTGGCAGCCGCCTTCCTGTCGAGTGCGCTGGTGGCCACCGCGACCGGCACCAGCTTCGGCACCATCCTCGTGTGCGGTCCGCTGCTGTATCCCGCGGGCGCCGGCGCCGGGGCCGAGCCCACGTGGCTGGCCGGGGCCCTGCTGGCCGGGGCCACATTCGGCGACAGCATCTCGCCCATTTCCGACACGACCATTGCCTCGGCCGGCACGCAGCACACCGACATTGCCGGCACCGTGCGCAGCCGCCTTCGCTATGTCCTGCCTGCAGGACTGCTGTCGCTGGTGGTCTATGCGCTCGTGGGCGGCGCGCAGGGTCGTGGCGCGGCGGTCACCATCGCCGCCTCACCCGCAGGCTGGCCCCTCGCGAGTGTTCCGCTGCTGATTGTGGCGATGCTGCTTCGCCGGCGCCACCTGATCGAGGCCCTGCTCGGCGGCATCGCCCTCACGATCGCCATCGGCCTCGGTGTGGGCCTGCTGCAGCCCATGCAGCTGCTGCGCCTCGAACCGAGCAGCTATGTGGCCTCGAGCCTGATCATCGACGGGCTGCAACGCGGGGTAGGCGTCTCGATCTTCACGCTGCTGCTGGTCGGGCTGGTGCGTCCGCTCGAAGAGTCGGGCGTGCTGGCGCAGGCCGTGGGTCAACTCCAGACGGCAGGCGCGTCTCACGCCCGCGTGGAGGGGCGTATCGTCGGCGTGGCAATGGCGGCGGTCCTGCTCACGACGCACTCGGTGGTGGCACTGCTGACGGTGGGCGACTATGTGCGGCGGATGGGCGAGGCCTCACGCCTGTCGGCGTACCGCCGGGCCAATCTGCTCGACTTGGCGGTCTGCACATGGCCGTTCCTGCTGCCGTATTTCCTGCCCCCGATCCTGATGGCGGGCGCGACGGCCTCGGGTGAGGTGGTGGGCTGGCCACGCCTGAGCCCGTGGGCCGCAGGCGTGACCAATGTCTATTCGTGGAGTCTGCTCGCGGTCCTCGCGGTCGCCATCGTCACCGGCGCAGGCCGGCATGACCGCGACACGCCATGAGGTCCGCGCAGGACGCGCCTACCCCCGGTGGGCGGCGACGGCCTGCCAGTTGACGACGTTCCAGAAGGCTGCGAGGTAGTCGGCGCGGCGGTTCTGATACTTGAGGTAGTAGGCGTGCTCCCACACGTCGACACCGAGGATGGCCTTGCGGCCGTCCATCAGCGGGTTGTCCTGGTTCGGCGTGCTCATGATCTCGAGGCTGCTGCCCGTGTCGACCAGCCACGCCCAACCGCTGCCGAAGCGACCCATGCCGGCAGCCGAGAACTTTTCCTTGAACGCATCAAAGGACCCGAAGCTGGCGGTGATGGCTTCGCCCAGAGCGCCGGTCGGCGCGCCGCCCGCATTCGGGGCCATCAGGTTCCAGAAAAACGTGTGGTTCCAGTGACCGCCCCCGTTGTTGCGCACGGCCGTGCGGATGTCCTCGGGCACCGTCGCCAGGTTCCGCAGCAGGTCGTCGAGGCTGTGCCCGTGGAGGGCGGGGTGCTTGTCGAGCGCCGCGTTGAGGTTGGTGACGTATGCCTGATGATGCTTTCCGTGGTGAATCTGCATCGTCTGCGTGTCGATGTGCGGTTCGAGCGCCGCGTAGTCGTAGGGCAGGGGGGCGAGCGAATGAGCCATGTCGGTTGAATCCTCCAGCAATGATGGATGTGAAGCCTGATGATGAAGACGCCGGCAGCCGGGGCCCCGGTGCACCGGCCGAGGCTAGGCCCCGACGGCCTGGGGCGTGCGGATGACGTTGTAGAGCGTGTCGCGCTCGACCGGCTCCCGGCCCGCGTCGCGGATGAGCTGCTCGATGTCGCGCGTCGAGAGCACGGACGGGGTCTTCGACCCGGCCATGTGATAGATCGTCTCTTCCTGCACCGTGCCGTCGAGGTCGTCGGCACCGAACCAGAGTGCGGTCTGCGCGACGTCGACGCCGCACGACACCCAGTACGCCTTGATGTGATCGATGTTGTCGAGCAGCAGCCGGGACACGGCCAGCACGCGCAGCGTGTCGACGGCTGACGGTGCGGGCAGCTTGCGCATCTGGTTGTTGTCGGGGTGGAAGGCCAGCGGGATGAAGGCCTGAAAGCCGCGTGTCTCATCCTGCAGCGCCCGCAGCCGCAGCAGGTGGTCGACGCGTTCGTCCAGGGTTTCGATATGGCCGTAGAGCATCGTGCAGGTGCTGGCCATCCCCATCTGGTGCGCCGTGCGATGGACGGCGAGGTAGCGGTCGGCGTCGCACTTGTCCGACGAAATCTTCTGGCGCACGCGGGGGGCGAAAATCTCGGCGCCGCCACCGGTGAGCGAGTCGAGCCCGGCCGCGCGCAGCTCTTCGAGCACCTCGCGGTCAGACTTCCCGTATTTCTCGGCGAAGAACGCAATCTCGATGGCCGTGAAGCACTTGAGGTGGATGGACGGCCGGATGCGCTTGAGGCCGGTCAGCAGCTCGGTGTAATAGCTGAACGGCAGGTCGGGATGCAGGCCGTTGACCATGTGCACTTCGGTCAGCGGCTGGTCGTCGCGCTTCCGCAGCTGCGCGAACATCTGCTCGTGCGTCAGCGTGCGGGCGCCGGGTGCCCCTTCCTGCAGGCGCGCGAAGGCACAGAAGAGACACGAGGCCTCGCAGACATTCGTGGCCTCAATGCGGAGGTTGTAGTTGAAGTAGGTCCGCTGTCCGTTGATGCGCTCGCGGACCTGATTGGCGAGCCATCCCACGGCAAACAGATCGGGGGCCTCGAACAGCCGGACCCCGTCCTCGAATGACAGCCGCTCGCCCGCGTCGACCTTGCGGGCGATGTCGTCAAGCCCTGCCTGGTGCACGCGGGCATTCATCGACAGGCTCCTAGCGAATCCCCCACACCTGCACGCGCAGGGTGCGCGCGCGCGGGCCATCGAGCTCGGCCGCCAGGACGCGCTGCCACTGCCCCAGCACCACCTCGCCACCACTGATCTGCAGCGTGAGCGAGTGGCCCAGGAGCGTCGCCCGCAGATGCGAGTCGGCGTTCATGCGATCGCAGTCGGAGTGGTCGGGATCGTTGTGCATGTAATACCGGTCACGCGCAACCATCTCTTCCAGAAACTTCTTGATGTCGACCAGCAGGGCCTTCTGGAACTCGTTGATGAACACCGCGCAGGTGGTGTGCATCGACCAGATGGTGATCATCCCTTCCTTGATGCCGAAGGGGCGGACGTAGGCCATCAGACGCTCGGTCAGATCGACCAGCTCGATACGCTCGTCGGTGTCAATGACCAGATTTTCCGAGTGAATGACAAGGCCGCCAGCCGTCGCCGTGGACACCTGCTGCACGGGGGTCTCGCGAACGGTCACGGTCGAACTCTTGCTCATGCGATCCTCATTGAAGTCGACCCGCCACTGCCGCGGGCCCGCCGAAAAAAGGGTGTACCAACCCCGTATTCTACTCGCAAACAGCCTCTGACGCGTGCGCGCGGCCCGATGGGAGGCCTGACCCGCGCCCCGGGTGCGCCACATCTGCATGCTACAATCCGCCCCAGTAACCGACGCGTTCCCGGCGGTCAGGGAAGCTGGGTGTAACTCCCACACGGTCCCGCCACTGTAAGCGGGGAGCGCGTGCCTGCCAGAGAAGGTTCCCTCCGGGAACGTTCCGTCACTGTCGCCCCGGCGATGGGAAGACGCCGGGCGCGCGCCTCGATCCGCAAGTCAGGAGACCTTCCGCCATTCGGAAAACGTCCTTCGGCCTGTCTGCCACCGTCGGCAGCAGGTAACCGGCGCGGGTCACGCCGGGGAGGCCTCATATGTTCTGCCCGTGCTGCCCGGGCCGCAGTCCGTCCGTCTCTGCACGGTGGACGGCTCCCGCGGCCATCCTGCTGCTTCTGCTTTCCTCGCTTGGTCGGGCGTCTGCCCAACCCATCCCTGCCGTACGCGGCCATGTCGTTGACCCGGACCACCAGCCGGTCGTCCGGGCCACCATCCAGGTGGACCGCGGGTCCCGCGGAGCAACAACCGTCTTTTCAGACGCACAGGGACGCTTCGAGGTGCCCAACCCCGGAGGCGCCGCCCTGACCCTGCGCGCCAGCGCGCCGGGATTGGTGGCCGCCCCCGCCATCGTCCCGGCGGGCTCCGACGCCCCGGTCACCCTGCGACTGGCGCTGACGGCCGTCGACGAGCGGGTGGTCGTCACCGCCAGCCAGACGGGTCAGGCGCTGTCGGCGCTGGCGGACAGCATCACCGTGCTTGGCCAGGCCGACCTCGACTCGCGCCAGCAGTTCGGGCTGGCGCAGGCGCTGCGCTCGGTGCCGGGGCTGACGCTGCAGCAGACGGGTGGGCCAGGGGCCCAGACTTCGCTGTTCCTCAGAGGTGGCGAATCGGACTTCACGCTGCTGCTCATTGACGGCGTCCGCGCCAACAGTCTCGGCGGGGGCCTCGACGTGTCGCAGGTGCCCCTCACCGATGTCGACCGCATCGAAGTGGTACGCGGTCCCCAGAGCGCCCTGCACGGGAGCGATGCCGTGGCCGGCGTCATTCAGGTCATCACGCGTACCGGGGGTGCCCCCACGATTCAGGCGGTGGGGGAGGGCGGCAGCCGGCAGATGCGTCGCGGGGCCGTGTCGACCACCGGCGAACGGGGCCGTGTGTTCTGGCAGGCCGGTGCCGATGGGTTTTCGGACGCCGGCTACACCGGCTCCGCTCCGGACGGCACCGCCGTCTCCAACGATGATGCCCGCATCTGGCAGGGCGCGGCGACGCTGGGCTGGCGCACGGCCGCCGGTACGGACATCCGCGGCACCTGGCGCCTTGTCGACACCGACCGCGGCGTACCCGGCCCGGTCGGGAGCGACCCCGCCCGACGGTTTGCGTCCGTCGACCGCACGAGCCGCAATCTGACGCGACGCCACTCCGGCGCGGTGCGTGTCTCGCATCCCTGGTTCGGCCGCGACAGCCGCATCCGGCAGCGCACCGATGTCGACCTTGCCGATTTCACCCTGACGTCGGCTGGTGGGAACTTTCCCTCCATGGGCTACACCCGCCGTCGACACGCACGGACCCAGACCGACGTGGTCGCCGGCAGCCGTCTGGGACTCAGCGCCGGCGCCGACTGGCTCCAGGAGGACGGCGGCAGTACCTTCATCACGGCCGACGGCCGGGCCCTGCCTGTGACCCGTCAGCAGCTCGGCCTCTTTGCCGAGGCGCGTCTGCATCCGCACCCGCGACTGACGCTGGTGGCTGGCGCCCGGACCGAACGGATCGCCCGCGACGCGCTGCCCGGCGACCTGCTCGGCTGGACGCCGCGCCCCGCCTTCCCGCGCGATCTCCGCTGGTCCGTCAATCCGAAGCTCTCCGCCCAATGGTTGGTCGCCCGCAGCGGCGCCGGCGGCGCCGGCCGCGACACCCGAGTGCACGCCGCCGCCGGCACCGGCATCCGGCCGCCGGATGCCTTTGAAATGGCCTTCACGGACAACAACGGACTGCGCCCCGAACGCAGCCGCAGCATGGACATCGGGCTGACGCAGACGTTCGCCGAGGGCCGCGTGCATGTCGATGCGACCGCCTTCGTCAATACGTTCGACGATCTCATCATCGCGGTCGGGCGCTCCTTCACCGGCGTCAGTCGGTGGCGCACCGACAACATCGCCAATGCACGCGCCCGCGGCCTCGAACTCACATCCGCCTGGCGTCCCTCGCGGACGTGGTCGCTGCAGGGCCACTACACGTTCATCTCGTCAGCGGTGCTGGCGGTCGACGGCACCGGCCTTGCGCCCACCCCCTACACCGTGGGCGACCGCCTGCTGCGGCGTCCGGCGCACCAGGGGGGGCTGGATGCACAGATGACGCTCGGCCGGCTGAACGCCTTCGGCCAATGGCAGTGGCGTGGTCAGTCCCTCGATGCCGAACCACACTGGGGGCCGTCCGGTGGCCTCTACGCCAATCCCGCCTACGCCCTCGTCAATGCCGGCGTGGCGGTGACGCTCCGCGGGCGCCTGTCGGTCACGGGTCGCGTCATGAACCTCGGCAATATCCGCTACGAAGAAGTGCTCGGCTATCCGTCACCGGGCCGCATCCTGACTCTGGGGCTTCGCGTTGCTGCACGCCACTGAGGTGTCGTTCAGGTATCGGCCCGAAGGCCCACGGGTACTCGACCGCATCTCGCTGGAGGTGCGGCCAGGTGAGGTGGTGGGACTGCTTGGCCCGAACGGATCGGGCAAGACTACTCTGCTGCGTCTGCTGAGCGGCGTGCGCACGCCGACCACCGGGGTCGTCCGCCTCGACGGTGAGGCACTCAGCGGACTGTCCCGTCGGGCCGTGGCGCAGCGAGTTGCGGTGGTGCCGCAGGGCATCGAGCTCGCCTTCGACTACACCGTGCTCGATCTGGTGCTGATGGGCCGGCATCCGCATCTGGGCCCGTTTGCGGTCGAGGGCCCTGCCGATTACGCCCACGCCCGCGCGGCGATGGCCGCCACCGGTATCGCGGCGCTCGAAGACCGTCTGTTCCGCACACTCAGTGGTGGCGAACAGCAGCGGGTCATCATTGCGGCAGCGCTGGCGCAGCAGCCGCAGGTGCTTCTGCTCGACGAACCGACGACGGCTCTCGACCTCGGGGCACAGCTTGACCTGGCAGCGCTGCTCAGGCGCCTGAACACCGAACACGGTGTGACCCTGGTGATTTCCACCCACGACCTGCATCTCGCCGCCTCCGTCTGCGACCGGATTGCGCTGCTGAAGCGAGGACGCCTCGTCGGCTGCGGTGCGGTCACCGAGATGCTGACCCCCGATCACCTGCGGACCGTCTTCGATGTGGAGGCCGACGTCCTGGCAGGTGACACGGCGGGCACGCTGACCATCGTGCCGATCAGGCGGCACGTCTCATGACGATGCAGCGGCGACTGCCTGTCGTGCTGGCCGTCAGCAGCCTGGTCACGGTGGCCACGGTGGTGTGGGCCCCGACGGTCGGCAGTACACCCATCAGCCTCGCGCGTGCCTTCGACACCACGGTGGCATGGTCGTCGAACGTCGACGCCCAGATTTTTTTCGTCGCCCGACTGCCACGCGTCATCGCCGGGGCACTGGTCGGTGCTGCGCTCGCCGCCGCCGGCGTGGTCCTGCAGGCACTGCTGCGCAATCCGCTCGCCACTCCGTACACGCTCGGAGTCTCGTCCGGCGCCGCGCTTGGCGCCATGCTCGCCACCGCATTTCAGATGGAAGCCACGTGGCTGGGGATCTCGGCCGTGCCCCTCGTCAGCTTCATCGGCTCGATGCTGGCCACCGCCATTGTCTACGGACTGGCGGCCTCGCAGCGCCGGGGCCTGTCGACCAACGTGCTGCTCCTGGCCGGTGTCACGCTGAATGCCTTCTTCTCGGCGCTCATCCTGTTCGTGCAGTATTTCGCCGACATGTCCGATGCCCTGCGCGCAGTGCGCTGGCTGATGGGCGATCTCGATGTGGGCACGCTGGCCCCGCTCGGCGCGGCGCTGCCGCTGCTGCTGGTGGCGGCGGCCGCGATGGCCACGCTGCCGCGCGTCCTCAACGTGCTGACTCTGGGGGACGATGTCGCCGCCTCACGCGGCGTCGATGTGCACCGCGCGCAGCGGCTCGCCTTCCTCAGTGCATCACTGGCCACCGGCGCCGCCGTGTCGCTCGGTGGCCCGATCGGGTTCATCGGCATCATCGTG
>JBIIDF010000128.1:0-7771 GCA_044238535.1 Vicinamibacterales bacterium | reverse complement strand
ATCGCTGTCGGCGACGTCGACGGGGATGGGCGGGTCGATATGGCGTTCGCCAACTTCTGGGAATCGTCGCAGTTCATCCGCAATGCCTCGGAGCCCGGTGCGTTTCTGGGACTGCATCTCCTGCTGCCCGCCGCGGACGCCACGAGCGAGCACGGCCTGACCGTTCACGACGGACACCCGCGCTGGCGTGAAGGAGTGCCGGCCGTCGGTGCGATGGTTGAAATCACACCCGCCGGCGCCCCGGCGCAGATACGTCAGGTGGACGGCGGAAACGGTCATTCCGGCCAGCGCAGCGCGGAAGTGCGCTTCGGCCTCGGCCGTTCGGCACCGGACGCGGTACCTGTGCGAATCACCTGGCGAAATTGGAATGGTAAGATGCGCCACCAGACGCTGACGCTGACACCCGGTTACCACACGGTGGTCCTGGGAGAGTCCGGAGAGACCCGATGACGACGATGCCTGCCCCGCACGCTGCCAAGAAAGTTCGCGATCCCCGTAACGGACTCCGAACGTCGGCCACCCTCGCCACCGTCTTCACGCTGCTGGGGCACACCGTCTTCGGCTTCGAGCAGAGCTGGGCCACGGTCGGCGTGGCACTCGGGACGGGTTATGCATCAGCCCTGCTGTTTGAATGGGTGGATGCCTGGGCCTGTGGGGGCGTGCCGAATTTCATGGGAGGGGGCGCCCGCAAGCTGATCGATTTCCTGCTGCCTGCGCACATGACCTCGATCACGCTCTCGTTCCTGCTCTACACCTACACCGAGCTCTGGATCACCGCGTTCACCGTGGCGCTGTCCCTCGGGGCCAAGCATGTGCTGCGCGTGCATCAGCGCGGACGCCTGCAGCACTTCATGAACCCCTCGAACTTCGGCGTGGCGATCACGTTCGCGCTCTTCCAGTGGTCCAGTGTGCTGCCGTGGAGCTTCACGACGAACCTGTCAGGCGCAGCCGACTGGATTGTGCCGCTGGTGATTGTCGGACTCGGCACCCGCTTGAATCTGCTGTTCACCTCGCGACTGCCCACCATCGCCGCCTGGCTCATCAGCTTCACCGCCATAGGCGCGTTTCGTGCATGGATGCTGGGCAGCCCCTGGGCGGCGGAGATGGTAACGCTCACCGGCATTCCGATGGTGCTGTTCACCTTCTACATGATTACGGATCCCCAGACCTCGCCCTCCGCGCCGAAGAGCCAGGTCCTGTATGGCAGCAGCATCGCCGTGGCCTATGCGCTGCTGCTGGTGCTGCAGGTCCAATACACGATGTTCTACAGCGTGGCCGTGGTCTGTGGATTGAGGGGCCTGTATCTGGGAGCGTCGAACCTCTGGGCGACGGTCTCGGAACGCGAAACCTCGCCCGTGGGTGTGCTGCAGTCATCCACGGCTGCGTAGGTCATCCGACTCACTCTGGTGCGGGCGGGCGTCGTGGCGCCCGCCCGTTACGGCAGCAGTGTCGGAATGACGCTCCACACATAGAAGGCGCCGATGCCGGCAATGCCGGCTGCGAACACGGTTTTCACCAGCGCGGCCGGCAGGCGCGGGGCGATGCGTGGCCCAATCTGGCTGCCCACCAGCACGCCTGACGCGGTAAAGACCAGAATGTCCCACCGGATGGCGCCCACCGACAGATTCAGCAGGGTGATCCCGATGTCGGCGCAAGCCTCGAGCAGAATCGCTGTGGCATTCGCGCGTCGCGTCTCCACCGCTCCCGTGTGCTCGACCAGCGGCTGCATCATCTCAGCCACACCCGTGCCCGTGCTCGCCGAAAACGCCCCGGCGATGAGGCCGAGGGGCGCCCAGCGGCTAAGCGCCCCGGGTCGGGGCGCACCAAACGGGCTGCGCAGCGCATACATCTGAATCGCCGCGACCAGCAGCATCGTCAGCCCGACGAGCCCCTTGAGCCATACGGGCGGCGCTTTCACGAATACCGTAAACCCGGCCACCACGCCAAGCATCACCCAGGGCACCAGTGCCCGCCAGACATCCCACCGGTGGAAGCGCATCACCTGGTAGCGATAGGCGGCCCCGGACATGCCGATGGTCTCTGTGGCGATGCCTGTGGCAATCGACGATTGCACGGGCAGTTGCAGGACGAAGTAGTAGAACGGCTGAAACAGCACCGCACCGGAAAAGCCGGAGGCGCTGGCGACCGATGCGACGGCAACGGCGTACGGGAACGTGTACCAGTATTCAAAACTCATGACGGAAGGGTCTCTGGCGGAATGGTGGGACGTAGACGGGGCAGGGCACCGGCCCGACGGATGCCGGCCCGACGACTAACGCAGGCCTTTGAGCGATGCGCTCGCTCTGGACGACGGCGCAGGCCTCCGAAGAACCTCGGTGGATGATGGCAGCTCGTCGGCCCTGGCATCGTCGGCCGGGACGATTCGCCCACCATCCATCACCATCGTGGGACCGAAACTGTAGCCGGTCCGCCACCTCGTCTGGATGGGGTCGTCCGAAATGCCGTGGCGCGACAGCTTCTGGCGGAAGCGGTGAATCATCACCTCCAGACGACGTACGAGATGCGGGCCGGTGTCCTCCCACATCCCGAGCTGAAGCGCCTCGCGGACGAGGCTGCGGTCCGGTGCCTGGCCAAGCAGGCTGAGGAACCGTACTTCGAGTTCGGTCAGGGGAATCACCTCGCCAGAGGGGGCCGTCAGGCGACGCAGGTCACGCGCAAGCCACCAGGTCGAGGATGAGGCGGCGTGTGCGGTGCGGCGGTCGATGCGGCACAGAATGGCGGCGAGCTCGGGCAGCGCCACAGGTTTGTCGAGACAGTAATCAGCATTCGCGTCATACCCCTCCCGGCGCCATGCCGGCCCGGACGAATCCCCCAGGAGGACCACATACACGCTGTGGCGGGCACTGGTCTGCGTTACCAGGGCGATGGCCTCGCCGCTCTGATCGAGATCCACGACGACGATGCGGCAGGTGGTGGAGTCGAGACACTCGTCCAGTTCGTCGGACGTCAGCAGATGCGGACGAAACCCGGCGGCGGCCAGATGTCGGCCCAGGATCCGAAGCTCTTCGGGAGAGGACCCGACCACAGCGACATCGATGACGTGTGACGGAAAGCGCAGAGGAGGCACGGACATGGGCAGCTGCCTGTCGACGAGATTGAATCCAGAGCGTCTGGGCGTCGGCACTACCCCGGTCGATGGAGGGCGCGAACGACCGTCGGACATGCGCGAAACGCTCACGGCGGTCGTTCGTCTGACGCGAACGACCGCCGTGAAGAAAGTATCAGAAGTTGCTCAGGAGCCCTACGTGATTTTCTGCAGGGACTCATGATGCCGGCGCGGTGCCGCGGTGACTACTCCTCGGCTGCCTCGGTCAGCGGGATGGCCCACAGGCACACGGCCAGCAGGTAGCAGACGAAGCCCAGCATCGGCTGCACAAACGACAACCCGATGCCTGCCGCATACACCGCCACCGTCGCCATGGCGCGTGGACGCTCCCGGGTCAGGGCGTGTGCAATCGGGGACTCAGGCCCATTGGCCTTGACGAGTGCGTGCACCAGAATGCTGTTGAACAGTCCGGTCACGAGGTTGATGACGCCAAAGAGCGCCACCGGCCACGGTTCGTAGTGGTTCTCGTTCATCCAATCGGTGAAGAAGGGAAAGAGCGACAGCCAGAACAGCAGAATCAGGTTCCACCACTGCACCGCGTGGGACCCGCGGATGGCGAGCTGAAGATGGCGACGATGGTTGAGCCAGTACACACCGACGCTGAAGAAGCTGATGAGGTAGCTCAGCACAATCGGTAGCAAAGGCTGCAGAGCGGCGGGCTCCGCGTCTTCTGGTGCCCGCAGTTCCAGCACCATAATCGTCAGAATGATCGCAATGACTCCGTCGCTGAAGGCTTTCAGTCGCTCCATAGGTCTCTCTCGTCGGCGAAGGGACTAGCGGTGCAGGCGGATGCCGACAAACGCCTGCAGGTCGCGTGTCTTCCATGACACGTTGCGTGTCATCGACAATTCACTCAGGCCGTGCGCGTAGCGTGAATCGAGCACGACGCTGACACGGGAATGGACCGGCAGGTCCACGGCCAGACTGGTCATGAGGCCCATGGACGTGCTCTTCAACCCTGACGCCGAGGCATCGTCAAACGCCCCATTGCCTGAGAGCGCCGAATGAAAGGTCCCGATGGCCTTGTCGACATAGCCACCCGCTCCGAGGCTGACACGGCCGAGATGGAACCGGACCAGCACGGGCACTTCCACGTAACTGAACTCGGTGGTGTCCTCGATCGTGGGCCCACCCGCACCGCGGAAATCATATTCGAGTGAGCCACGCCGAGTCAGCCGGCTGACACCGACATCGAGACTCAGCCGACCGCGACCGGCCTCGACGGCGATGCCGGCGCCCGGCTGGATGGAGGCGCCCGTCGGCGTGACCTCGGCACCCGTGACGGCCGGAACCGAGGCGAGCATGTTGCCGCCGAGGGCGAATTTGAATGACAGTTCGCCGGCGTGTGCCGTGCCGCAGCACACTGCCAGCAGGGCGGCGCACGCGATGGGCCGCTGAAGACGCGTCATGATCATGTGTGAGAATCCCGTCCTGACTGCGCGAGGCGTCCAGGCATAGAGACGTCCGCGGCGCCGTCACGGTATCACGGTCTTGCGCAGTGCGGGGAATTGTGAGCTTACATGCGTAGGCTCTTGATGGAATTACAGGTGCGGTCTGCAGCGCCGGCGGCCCCGGGCTCACGGGGGGAGTTCCGCATTACACTCGCCGCGTATGTTCATTGAGCAGCTGATCGGTATCGGCATGGGCGTCGCGTTTGTCGTGATTGTCGTGTCGGGCCTCGCGATGGCCGAACTGGGCGCCTGGGTGGCGGTCCGCGTGCGCGAACGCAGCACAGGCGGACGGCTCGCGGACAGCGACGTGATGTTCGAGACGGTCATTGCGCCTGTGTTGGGGCTCTTCGCGCTGGTGATGGCCTTCACCCTCGGCAGCGCCTTGCAGTTGAACGATGCTCGGGGCAACGCGCGGGATGAGCAGCGCGAGGTGGTGCGGCAGCTCCAGAGCCTGCAGGTACTGGTGCCTGCGCACATGCAGGAGGGATACCGGACGTCGATCGACGCGTACGCGGCAGCCGCCGATCGGTATGTCGTGACGTCCTCGGATTCGGATGCGGCACAGACGAAGGACGCCCTGGCAAATCTGCGGGCGTTCGTGGTTGCCGTCGACGGTGCCGGCGCGGTGCGTGGGGCCGATCAGCTGATGGATACGCTGAAGGCGCTGGCGACAGCCGACCGCGACCTCGTGGTGGCCGCGCGCGGCCGGATTCCCGTGACCGTGCTCTCGATGCAGAGCGTGTACTACCTGGTGTCGTTCTTTCTGGTGGGCTACATCATGGCCGCCCGCGATCACTACGGACCGTATCGGTGGGGTGTGGCAGGTACGGTGCTGCTGTTCGCGATGGTCCTGATGATTGTGATCAATCTCGGTCGACCAGGGCTGCGAAGTCTGCTGCTCGATCCGCTGACATAACGGGGGGCGCGGCACCCCGCACCCGCTACGACGGCAGCGGATGCCGCGTGAGTGCGCCTTCCAGGGTGACCGTCTCCAGTGCGACATACAGGTGTCGTTCGGTGATGGTCAGGGCAAACGCCATCCGTCGCTCGAGGCGGGCGGCCAGAGCGTCTACGAGTGTGCGGGAGACCGACAGAATCTCGATCGACTCGGGGCGATGAATCCGCTGCCCGGCCCACTGCGGCAGCAGTTGCTGCATGTCGCGATGGCTGTAGACAACCACGCGGTCGGCCGCCTTGCTGGCCCGATGCAGGCGGGCAGCATCCGGGGCCCCGATGTCGACCCACACCTGCAGACGGCCGGTGAGATCGCGGACGGCAATCGCCGGCTCGTCGGGCGACGAGATGCCGCGCGAGCACGCGATCCCTTCTGTGTACTCGCAGCAGTAGGCCAGCAGCCGCGTCACAAAATACTCGGGCGATTCGGAGGGATGCATGGCCAGCCGCACGTCGAGCGTTTCGTACACGTGCCGGTCCATGTCGGCCAGCTCAATCGCACACACATACATGGTCGAGGTCAGGGCCATCGGTGACGGGAGTGTACCGCGGAGCCGCATGTGGAGACGGCCCGCGCGCAGCCGGTCGGCGGCGCTGGAGAGGACGGGGCCGTGCCCGCGACCGCCGGGGTGGCGGCTGTCACCGCTGCCCCCAGGGTCGGCTACACTGCGAGTCACGCATGACTGGCGCCTCGAGTGACAGACGTATCCTCTCTGACGAAGACGGCATGCACGCCGCCCTCGAGGAGGCGGCCCGGGCCGCGGCCGCTGACGAGGTACCGGTGGGGGCCGTGGTCGTGCAGGATGGACGCATCATCGGACGCGGCGCCAACGGTCCCATTACGTCGCACGACCCCACGGCCCATGCGGAAATCGTGGCGCTGCGCGATGCCGCGCGCGCGATGGCCAATTATCGCCTCACGGGCACGACCCTGTATGTCACCGTCGAGCCATGCCTGATGTGCGTCGGCGCGCTCGTGCACGCACGCGTGGCTCGGGTCGTATTCGGCACCCCAGAGCCGAAGGCCGGTGCACTCGTCTCCACCCAGCGCGCCCACGAGGCGCCCTGGCTGAACCACCGCCTTGCTGTGCAGGGAGGAGTGCGCGAGGAGGACTGCCGGGCGCTGATGCAGGCGTTCTTCCGGGAGCGGCGTCTGACGCGAGCACGACCGCCTGACGCCGGTGTCGCTGGAGACGGGTTACCGCCGATGCTATAATTCCAGCTTCTGCGGTGAGGTGGCCGAGTGGTTGAAGGCGCGCGCCTCGAAAGCGTGTATACGGGAAACCGTATCGGGGGTTCGAATCCCTCCCTCACCGCCAGCGTTCGCCCATCATCCCCTCAATCCGGGCCAGCACCCGCTCGATATCATCGGCGGTGAACTGATGCCGTGCGTCTCCCAGGAGACGCTCGCGCACCTGGACCAGACCCTGCTCCCAGTCTTCTGTTTCGTTGAGCGTCTGTATCGCCAGATCGGCAACGGGCGGCGGCGCGTCCAGCCACCGGGCCACCTGCTGTGCCATCTGCCGCTGAATCAACGCGCGACTCGCCTGCTGGGACAGATCAGCGACCCGCCGACGCAGTGCCGCCTTCGCCTCCAGGGCGCTCGCCGTTCGAAGGGCGTGGACCTGAAGAATCGACGCCATCAACTCGGAGGCCTCTGGGGTGGGTGGTGTCAGCCATTCCAGATACGGCGGCGCCTGGCCCCCGGGGAAGAGCGACACCCGGGCGACAGGCACCCGAGCCGTGGAGGGCGCAGCGGCCAGAAGCGCCAGCAGTTCTGGCATGGACAGGTCAACCGGCCCCGGAGCGTCCACCACCACGAACACCGGGGGCGGGCCCTCGACGACCGCGCTCAGCACTGCACGGCCCGTCACCTTCAGCAGCACGGTGTACGGCACGGGAACCGCCGCCGACAGCGTGTGCACAGACCCCGCGGCGTCTCCGACGAGCAGGATGGTAGGCATACCGAGATGAAAACACGCTGATTGTATGCAATATCAGCGGTCTTTGTGTGAGAACTCTGTCATGTCGTAGGTCACCCAGCCTTGGGCCAAACAGCGTTGCAGGGCGGCCCCCCCGACAACATGGGCCACGGGCGTGCGTTCCAGGGGTAGCCACCCGAACAGGCGGACCGCCGCGGCAATGGCATGGTCGCGGGGGCGTCCGATGCGGAGCCACGGCGTCAGGGGGTGCCGTGCACGCAGGGTGAGGCCGGCAGCCTCTGCGAGGGCTCGGACGG
>JBIIDF010000127.1:0-7793 GCA_044238535.1 Vicinamibacterales bacterium | reverse complement strand
CGGGGGAAGGCGGTGAATTCCGGGCGCCCATCTCCATCGCGACCATCGGTGGGCTCATCACCTCGACGGCCCTGACGCTGCTCGTAGTGCCCGTGTCCTATCTGCTGCTGGGACGATTCACCGACCGGCTCAAGGCGAGACGCGCACGCGGTGTCGCGACACTGTCGCCGGCGACCCGCATGGCGGGTCTGGTCCTCATCGTCGGCCTGCTGGGCTGGCTGTTGTCGACCTCGACCGCCTTCGCGCAAACCGTGAGCGACCGTCCGCTCCGTCCTGCGCCGCTGTCGCTGACATACGAGCAGGCCCGCTCCCGTGCCCTCGAATCGAACCAGGCGCTGAAGGTCGTCGGGGCCCGTGTCGACGAGAGTCAGGCGCTCGTGCGCGAGGCGCACACCGCGCGCCTGCCTACGGCGAGCGTGACGTATCTATACACGCCCGCGCAGCGCTTTCCCATCATCCGCATTCCTGCCGGCGTGTTCGGCCCGAATGAGACCACATTCCAGGCGGGTTTCACGCGCGAGAACATTTTCTCCTTCGACGTCACCCAACCGCTCTATGCCGGAGGCCGCATTGCCAACGGCGAGGCCGTACGGGAGGCGGGGCTCGACGCCTCGCGTCTCGACCTCGCCCGGGCGCGACAGGACCTCGAGTATCGGGTGATGGAAACGTTCTACAACGCCGTCCTGCGACAGCAGGGCCTGAGTGTCGTTGACGAACAGATTCGACTCGCGGACACACAACTGGGCCTCGCCCGGGTCCGCTATGACGCCGGCACGGTGGCGAGGCTCGATGTGCTGCAGGCCGAGGTGCAGTTGGCCAATGCGCGGGCCAGGCGGATTCAGGTGCAGTCCGAGTTCGACACGGCCCTGCAGGCGGTCCGTACCGTGCTGTCGCTGCCGCAGGGACAGCCATTGACGCTGGTGGGCACCCTCGATGAGGGACAGATGCTGTCCGCGCGTGAGGACCTGGACCAGGCCCTACCGGCCAGGCCCGATCTCAAGGCCTTCCAGGCGAGGCGGGATCAGGCGGCGTTTGCCGAGCGGCTCGCCGGTGGCGAGTGGAAGCCCTCGCTCGCGCTGCGCGGCAACATGCAGTATCAGGACGACCAGCTCGGCTCGGTCTTCGACCGCGAGCGACAGAACTACACCTTTGGACTCGCCCTCCAGGTACCGCTCACCGTGGCCCCGGCCGCCTCCGCCCGGAGGGCGGCCGCGCAGGCGCAACAACGCCAGGCCGAGTACGGACTCACGGCCACCCTCGACCAGGCTCGGCTTGAACTGGAATCGGCCTGGACGACGCTGCAGGCCGCCGCTGAGGTGGTCACCACCCAGCAGAAGGCCCTTGAGCTGGCACGCGAGAGCGTGCAGATCGCGCAGGTGTCTTACGAGAACGGTGTGATCACGTCGGCGGAACTCAACGACGCCCAGGTGCGCCTGCTGGAAACCGACTGGAATCTGCAACAGGCCAAGTTCGCCCGGATCGTGGCCACGGCGCGCGCGAAGGTGGCAGCCGGCGTCGAATAACGACGCCGACCCGAGCGACTGCTACAGCGCCACCGGCAGCGGACCGAAGTGCGCTGCATAGCGCTCGGCGAATTCCGTCGTCGAGTACGAGTGGTAGGTGCCACCCAGAAATTCGAGCGCGTAGGTCGCGGCCACGCTGCCCATGCAGCCACACACCACCGGATCAGCCCCAGCGGCGAGTCCCTTCATGAACCCGCCTCGATAGGCATCACCGACACCCGTGGGATCCGCGACGCGGACAGGGGGCACCGCGGGCACGTCGACCCGCTGGCTTCCCGCCATGATGGTGCTGCCCTGTTCGCCCCTGGTCACCACGAGCATGGGCACCTGCGCCAGCACATCCGCTTCACTCAACCCGGTCTTCTGCCGGATCAATTCGAACTCATAGTCGTTGCAGATGACCATGAACGCACCGGTGATGCCTTCGGCCAACTGTGCCGCATCCATGCGGGCGCACTGCTGACCCGGGTCCCAGATGTAACGCAGGCCCATGGTGCTGCACTCCTGCGCGTACTGCACCATCGCCGCAGGATCATTCGGCGAGATGATCACGAGATCGTCGCCCCCCGACGCCACCACACCGCGGAACGACAGTTCCGAGGCATGCGCCATGGCTCCCGTGTAGAACGAGGCGATCTGGCTGTTGTGCTGGTCCGTGCTGCAGAAGAAGGACGCACAGAACTTTCCTTCCACCACCTTCACGAGCGAGGTGTCGATGCCCGCAGCCTGCAACCACTGCCCGTAGTCGCCGAAGTCCTGGCCTGCCGCGCCCATGAGGCGAGGACGCTCTCCCAGCAACGCCAGGGTGTAGGCGATATTCGGGGCGCAGCCGCCCCGCCGCTTGTCCATCGTGTCGACGAGAAAGCTCAGCGACACGCGATCGAGATGTTCCGCCAGGAAATGCTCGGTGAAGCGCCCGGGATAGGACATCAGATAGTCAAACGCAATTGAACCGGTCACGATCACAGACACAGGCAGCTCCTACGAAAGATACTTGTCAATCAGCGGCGCCAGTTCGCGGCGCGTCTGTTCCGGAATGGCATCGCGCTGCGTCATCAGCGCGTACTGCAGTGCCGAGTGGGCGGGCACGCGCTGCGCCGGGTCGAGCCGCTCGACCCATCCCGCGATAACCTGCCGCGCCATCGCGGCATTCCGCGTCAGGTTCTGCACCACCATCTCGACCGTCACCGCATCGTGGTCCGGGTGCCAGCAGTCGTAATCCGTCACCAGGGCCATCGTCGCGTAGGCGATTTCCGCCTCCATCGCCAGCTTGGCTTCCTGAAGGTTCGTCATGCCGATGATGTCGGCGCCCCATGACCGATAAAGCTTCGACTCGGCCAGCGTCGAAAACTGCGGACCTTCCATGCAGACATAGGTTCCGCCCTCGTGCACGCGCGCCCCGAGGTCCCGCGCCACTGCGGCGCCGATCGTCGCCAGCGGCACACACAGCGGATGGGCGAACCCGACATGGGCGACCAGTCCGCGTCCGAAGAACGTGCTGGCGCGACCTCGGGTCCGGTCGATGAACTGGTCCGGGAACACGATATCCATCGGCCGATACGGATCCTGCAGCGAACCCACGGCGCTCGCCGACAGAATCCACTCCACACCGAGCAGCTTGAAACCGAAGATGTTGGCGCGGAAGTTCAACTCAGAGGGCGACAGTCGGTGGCCGGCGCCGTGTCGGGCCAGAAACGCGACGCGCTTGCCCCGCAGTGTGCCGACCACATAGGGACCGGAGGGGTCGCCGAAGGGCGTCTCGATGTGGTGCTCCTCCCGCTGGGTGAGCTCCGCCATGTCATAGAGGCCAGAGCCCCCGATGATTCCAATCTGCACAGACATCAACGCTCCTATCGTACGCGCTCGACGGACCGACGCCCGTTCACGTCACGCAATCGGCCGGCGGCCATGGATGGTTCGTGCTCGAAAAAGATGAGGTACTCGCCCTCGATCGCCTCGCGCGCGAATGCCCGCTTGAATTCGAGCGACTGCACCGGCAGCAAGTCGTACCCGGTCATCCACGGGTCGGGAATATGGGCCGTGGTGGGATACATGTCGGCGGTGAACACCGCCGTCTCGCCACCCGATTGAATCATGATGACCTGGTGATGCGGGGTATGCCCGCCGCTCCGACGGAACCGCACACCAGGCGCAATCTCCGCCCCATCCTCGACCAGCGTCAGTACGCCGGCGTCGTCCAGCGGCTGGAAATTTTCCTGCAGATACGACGCCCGGTTGCGTTCGTGCGGATGGGTCGCATCGTGCCACTCCTGGCCGTGCGCCACGTACCGGGCCTTTGGAAAGCGTGGCACGAGGTGGCCCTGTCCGTCGCGGCGCGTAAAGCCGCCTACGTGATCGAAGTGCAAATGACTGGCGACGACAATGTCGATATCGTCGGCCGACAGCCCCACGTCGGCCAGAGAATGGTCGAGATGATAGGCACGCTCGAGGCCGTAGATGTCGGCGGCCCTGTCGTCCATCTTGTCCCCGCAGCCGGCGTCGATGAGGATGTTTCTGTCACCCCGAATCAGCAGTGGCCGCATGCCCAGTGGGATGCGGTGGCGATCGTCCGGCGCAATCTTCGACGCCCAGAGCGTACGCGGCACCACACCGAACATGGCGCCGCCATCGAGATGGATGAATCCATCGCTCAGGCTGATGAGCTCGACGTTTCCGACGGTGACCGGCGCTGCCGTCAGGAAACGCGGCACCCGGACGGCCGGCTGCTTCAGTTCGACAAGCACCCCGTGAGTCGCCGACGGGTGAATGAATGCGACCTCGGCGCCTTCCGCCCCAGGCCGCGGCTGCCGGTCGATGAGACGGACGCCTCGGGCCTCCAATGCCGCCAGGGTCGCCCGAATGTCGTCCACCCGCAGGGCCACATGGTGCATGCCCGGACCGCGCGCCTCGATGAAACGCGCGATGGGCGACGCCGGTGCCGTCGCTTCGAGCAGCTCGAGCGACGAGGGGCCCATCGGCAGGAACGTGGCCCGCACGTGCTGGCTGCCGACCTCCTCGCTGGCCTCGACATGCAATCCGAGCGCATCGCGAAAAAACCGCAGCGACGTCTCTAGGTCAGTCACTGCCACGCCCACGTGGTCGAGATACGCACGAATCATCGCTTCAGGCTCCTGGCCAGCAGGTCGTCGGCTGCAGAGTATGGGTCCACTTCGCGTGCAGCGATCCGCTCGACCAGCGCATCGAAGCGGTCCGGCGTCAGCAGGGTGTGCTCGACAAATTCGAGGTAGCGATGCGTGAGCAGGTCGCGAAGCCGGAACTCATTCCGGGCCTTCAATCGGCGACCGCGCGACGAGGCGGAATGCGCCCGGTAGGCACGGATCGCCTGCCACAGCTCGGGCAGGCCGCGCCCCGTGCTGGCTTCCGTCTTGATAATGGGCGGGCGCCATTCACCCTCGCCGAAATGCTGCAGGGCCAGATTCGACTCCACCGAACCCACCATCCGGTCGGCCCCCTCGCGGTCAGACTTGTTCACCACGTAGATGTCTGCGATCTCCATGATGCCAGCCTTCAGGGCCTGCACATCGTCTCCGGTACCTGGCACGAGGACGACAATCGAGATGTCCGCCGTGCGCACGATGTCGACCTCATCCTGTCCCACACCGACCGTCTCAATGATCACCAGACTTCGACCCGATGCATCGAGGACCAGAGCCGCATCACTGGTGGCGCGCGCCAGCCCTCCCAACTGTCCACGGGTGGCCATGGAACGGATGAACACGCCGGCATCTTCATAGTGGGCCTGCATCCGCAGGCGATCGCCCAGGATGGCGCCTCCCGTAAACGGGCTGGTCGGATCGACCGCGATAATGCCCACCGTCTCACCCTCCCGCCGGACTTCCGCGGTGAGTTTGTCGACGAGCGTGCTCTTGCCCGCCCCGGGCGGACCGGTGACGCCGATGAGATACGCCTGCCCCGTGTGAGGGAATATCTCGCGCACCAGCGCCGCGGCCTCGGGGCGCTCGTCCTCGATGATCGAAATGGCCCGCGCCACGGCACGCGGATCGCCAGCCCGTACCCGGGCCGACAGCGGTTGGCCGATGCCGGTCATGCCGCCAGCAACTGCCGGGCAATGACCAACCGCTGCACCTCGCTGGTGCCTTCACCGATGGTCGTCAGCTTCACGTCGCGAAAGAACTTCTCGGCCGCGTAGTCCTTCACGAATCCATACCCGCCGAGAATCTGCACGGCATCCTCGGCCGCACGCACGGCCGCTTCACTCGAAAACAGTTTGGCCATCGAGGATTCCAGGGTGGTGCGTTGCCCCTGGTCCTTCATCCAGGCCGAGCGGTACGTCAGTAACCGGGCCGCGTCCACCCGTGTGGCCGTATCCAGCAGCTTCCAGCGAATCGACTGGAAGCCATCGATGCTGCGTCCGAACTGCCGACGCTGCGCCGCGTACTGGCGCGCCGTCTCGTACGCCCCCTGCGCCAGCCCGACTGCCAGTGCGGCGATGCCGATTCGGCCGGCGTCCAGCACCTGCAGCGTCTGGATGAACCCCTCGCCCTCGGCACCGATGAGCTGGTCGGCGGGAATCCGACAGTCCTGGAAAATGACTTCGGCGGTCTCACTCGCCCGCATGCCAAGCTTGTCTTCCTTCTTCCCGACCTGAAATCCGGGCGTACCGCGCTCGATGATGAACGCCGAGATGCCCCGGGCTCCCTTCTCGCGGTCGGTGACCGCCATCGCTACCATCGTCTGCGCCGACTGCCCGTGTGTGATGAAGGCCTTGGAACCATTGAGTCGCCAGACGTCACCCTCACGCACCGCCATGGTGCGCATGGCTGCCGCGTCGCTGCCGGAACCGGGCTCGGTCAGGCCCCACGCCGAGACGACGCGACCACTGGTCATGGGCACGAGGAACCGCTGCTTCTGCGCCTCGGAGCCGAACATCGCCAGGTGCGCGGCACCCAACCCGTTGTGGGCCGCGACCGACAGCGCGATGCTGGGATCGATTCGTGCCAGTTCCTCGATGCAAATGCAGTAGTCGACGGCACTCATCCCCGCGCCGCCATAGGCCTCATCGAACTGGATGCCCATCAGGCCCAGTTCGCCAAGTGCCGGAAGCAGTTCTGTGGGGAAGTGCTGAGCCTCGTCCCACGCCCGTACGTGCGGTCGAATCTCCCGCTCGGCAAACTCGCGGACACTCTGCCTGAGTAACTGTTGCTGTTCGGACAGGTGCACCTGCATGGCCTGACTTCCTTTCTGTGCGAGCCGGTTCGCGCTCAGTAGAACACCGTCACACGGAAGCTGCCGGCGTTGTCCGGCAGGTAGTCGTCGTTGACACCCAGTTCGAGGCGTCCGCCCCCACGAATCTGGATGGGGCCTCGGTCATCGCCGATGAAAAACACATCACGACCGATGCGGCCAATGAGTGCGGCCGCGGGTCGATTCGGCATCGGCCGCCCGGCATTGAAGGGGGAATTGCGTTCGCCGCCGGGCCCGTCGCGGCGGTCCCGACCCCACCGCACCTGTCCCGACGCTTCGACAAACACGGTCTGACCCGGGCGCACATCGATCCCGGTGTTGGTCCAGTCGACCGTGCTATCGACGACGATCGCGCGTTCCCGCATGCCTGACGGGCGTCCGCCACCGCCACCTCCGCCACCGGGACCACCGAACCCACCACCGCCCCCGTTCCAGGAACTTCCGTAGCGGTCGAAGTCAATCCGCTCGACCTCAGCCCGCTCGAGGCGGAGCACGCGGGGACTGCCAAAGCCACGCCGCTCCTGAAACTCGATGAGGCTGCCGCGAATCTCGACCAGCTCGCCCTGAATCCGCTGCCCGTTGCGCAGATACAGCGTGTCGGCCAGCAGACTCAGCGGCAGCACCACCGTCAGGGTCACGGTCACTATCACTGTGCGAAGGCGCATCATGCGTCGAGCTCTCCCAATCACGGCCGGCCCCCGCTCCCATAGCAGAACCCGCCTATGCGATCATACCAACGTGACTCCTCTTCTGCGCCGTTGTGTCGTCCCGCTGCTGATGTCGTTGCTGCTGGTCCCGGACACCGCGTCCGCGGATATCACGGCATTCCTGGGAGCCACACCGTCTCCCGTGAATCGCGGGCTCACCGGTGCCGCGGTCGGCTTCGGTCTCATCATCGTTGGGGCAGAGGCCGAGGTGAGCCGCTGGCCCGCCGTCAGCACCGCCGACACGGCGGGCCTGACCACGTGGTCTGCCAACGGCCTGCTGCAGACCCCTGGCGGCATTTCACCGGTGCAGCTCTATGCGACGGCCGGCGCTGGCCTG
>JBIIDF010000126.1:0-7888 GCA_044238535.1 Vicinamibacterales bacterium | reverse complement strand
CGCGGCGTCGGGGGTCAGAATGTCGAAGTTATCGTCGGCGCCGGGGCCAAGGCCGCGGCGTGCCCGGAATGAGATGCGGGCCCGGTCTTCCCCGACCACCGACGGACGGTCGTCTGTGGCCTTCGCGAAAATCTGCAGCGTCCGCGGTGCCCCGAAGGCCCGTTCGTAGGCAATCAGCGGGAGCCAGACGTATTTGTCGAGCGACGCGCCCCCCGACTGTCCCTGCCGTTCCTGGATGCCGATGACCGTGAACCGGCGTCCGGCCAGTCGCACCGATTGCCCGAGCGGATCGACCGAGGGAAACAGGGCATCGACCACATCCGCACCGATGACGGCCACCTGCGCACCGGTCTGGTCCTCGTCGGGACGGAAGAATCGTCCGCGCTCGATGGCGAGGTCACGCAGGTTGGCGAGCTGCCACGTGGTGCCGGTGATGGCCACGTTCTCGATCTTCCGCGGACCGGAAATCACATCGGCGCGCGTCTGGGCGTTGGGCGCGTACTCGACCAGGCCATCCGCATACTGATCGAGAAACCGCAGCTCGAGCCGGCGGATGGCCGGGTTGCGCTGCAGCTGCTCCTGCAGCTCACGACGCGAGACGCGACCGGGCGAGGCGATCTGGGCGATGAGAAACGTGTCCGAGCCGAATGTGCGGGCCGTCGTCTGACGGGCATACAGGGCGATGCCGTCGAGCGCGGCCACGACCAGCACGATCGTGGCCACGGCCACGGCGATGGCCAGCGCCCCGAGACTGGCTCGCAGCGGATTTCCCCGGAGGGCGGCGGCGCCCTGACTGATGGCCTCGCGTATCATGTGAGGTGTAAGACGCTAGTGTCGCACCATTCGCCCCCGACCCGGCGTCTAACCGTTTCGGACCTATGTCAAAGACCCGTCTCGCTCTCGTTGGAATCGTCGTGGTGGCCGCCGCCGTGTTTGTCATGCGGGGTCGTGGGCGCACCGAAGGCACGCTGGCCGAACTGTCCACCGTCAGCCGCACCGAGTCGCTGCAGTCGTATGTCACGGCCTCGGGCGAGATCGTGGCCACTCGCTATGCCGACCTTGGTTCATCGGCCATGGGCCGGCTGGTGCAGCTGTCGGTGCGCGAAGGCGATGTGGTCAAGGCCGGTCAGGTCCTGGCCCGCATCGACCCGGTGCAGGCCGCCAGCGCCGCCGATGCTGCGGCCGCCGGCGTGCGGGCCCTTGAGGCTGACGCCGAAGGCGCTGCCAACCAGATTAAGTCCAGCCAGGCCGAGTTGGCGGCTGCCGAGGCCCGTGCCGCTGATGCCACGCGCGTGCTGACCCGCGCCCGCGAGCTGCGCGCGTCGGGGCTGGTCGCGCAGAGCGAAGTGGACACCGCGCAGGCCAACGCCGACGCCACCTCCGCCCAGGTACGCAGTGCCCAGGCCGCCATCGAGCGCCTGCAGCAGGCGCGTGCCTCCGCTGAGCGCCGAGTGACGCAGGGCCGCGCCGAGGTCTCTCGCGCGCGCGATCAGCTGGCCAAGACCGACATCACCGCACCGATCGACGGGGTCATTACCCGCCTCGATGTGGAGGAAGGCGAAATGGTTGTCATCGGTGTGCAGAACCAGCCCGGCACTATTCTGATGACCATCTCCGACCTCTCCTCCATCAATGCCGAGGTCAAGGTGGCCGAAGCCGACGTCCTGCGGCTTGGCCTCGACAACGCCGCCACGGTATCGCTCGAAGCCCTGCCCGGGAAGAAGTTCGCCGGCAAGGTGGCGGAAATCGGCGCCAGTGCCCTGCCCCAGACGGGCACGCAGGCAGCCGCGCGCGAATTCAGGGTGAAAGTGCGGCTCGAGGGCAACGACCTCGGCTCGCTGCGCCCGGGTCTCACCTGCGACGCGGAGATTCTGGTGGCCCGCCGCGCGAACGTGCTCACCGTGCCGCTGCAGGCGGTGGTGCAGCGACCAGGCGCCGACGGTGCGCCTCAGACGGGCGTCTTTGTCGTCACCGACGGCATCGCCCGCTTCACCCCCACCCCCACCGGCATCATCGGAGGCCTCACCATCGAAGTTGACGGGTTGCAGGAAGGCGCCAGCATCGTCTCTGGGCCATTTCAGGTGCTGCGTGAACTGAAAGACGGCGCGCAGGTGCGAACGAAGTAAATTAGGGGGATGGCCCGTCCTGCCGTTGCCCCCCCCGTCTCCACCGTCGACACCGCCTGCACGCTCGACTGCCCCGATGCCTGCTCGCTGCGCGTGTCACTGCGCGGGGGCCGCATCACCAGCATCGACGGCGGCACGGCCAACGACGCCACGCGCGGATATATCTGTGCCAAAGTCCGGCACTTCCACGACCGCGTCTATGGCGACGACCGCATCAAGTATCCCGCGCTGCGCACCGGCCCCAAGGGCTCGGGGCAGTTCCGGCGCGTCACGTGGGACGATGCCCTCGAGCACATTGCGGCGAACCTGCGCGACACGCGCGAGCGGCACGGGGCCGCCTCGATTCTGCCCATCTGCTACGGCGGCTCGAACGGCTGGCTGACGCAGGACTTCGCGGACGCCCTCCTGTTCCGCCGCCTCGGAGCCTCGCGCCTGCTGCGCACCATCTGCGCCGCGCCGACCGGGGCCGCCAACATGGGCCTCTACGGAAAAATGGCATCGGTGGCCTATCAGGATTTCGCGGAGGCCCGCCTCATCATCATCTGGGGCATGAACCCGGGCGTCTCGGGCATTCACCTCATGCCCTTTCTGAAGGACGCCCGCGACCGCGGCGCCACCCTCATCGTCATTGACCCGCGCGCCACCAGCGTGGCCCGGCAGGCCGACCTGCATCTGGCCATCAGACCGGGCACCGACGTCGTGCTGGCCCTGGCCCTGCACCGCTACCTCTTCGAGCACGGCCACGCCGACACGGCGTTCCTCGCCGCACACACGACGGGCGCCGAGGCCCTGCGTGCGCGTGCGGCCGCGTGGACCATCGAGCGCGCGGCCGAGGTGTGCGGACTGCCCGCGGCGGCGATCGAAGAACTGGCGCAGCGCTACGCGGCGGCGTCGCCGGCCCTCGTCAAGTGCGGCTGGGGCCTCGAGCGCAACCGCAACGGCGGCAGCGCAGCCGCGGCCGTGATGGCCCTGCCCGCCGTAGCCGGCAAGTTCGGCGTGCGCGGCGGCGGCTACGCGATGAGCAACGCCGGCGTGTGGGGCACGGCCCGCCCGTGGATCACGACACCGGAACCGGATGTGCGCGCCATCAACCTCACGCAGGCCGGCCGCGCGCTCACCGAAGCCACGGGCCCGGCCATTCATCACGCGTTCGTCTACAACTGCAATCCGGTGGTCACGCTTCCTGACCAGACGCGCGTCATCCAGGGCTTCTCGCGCGACGATCTCTTCACCGTTGTCTTCGACCAGGTGATGACCGATACGGCGCTCTACGCCGATGTGCTGCTGCCGGCGACCACCTTCCTCGAACACTACGACTATGCGAAGGCCTACGGCCCCATCGCCCTGCAGCTGGGGCGCCCGGTCATCGACCCGGTGGGCGAGGCACGGTCGAACAACGATGTGTTCTTCGAGTTGCTCCGTCGCCTCGACCTCGGCACCGACGCCGATCCGTCCGACGACCTCGAAGCCATGCTGACGTCGCTGGCGGCGCTCCCCGATACCATCGCCGAGCCCCTGCGCGAGACGTGGACGGCCACGCCGCCCTGGGACGGCCGCCCGGTGCAGTTTGTCGATGTGTTTCCCAACACGCCCGACCGCAAGGTGCACCTGTGCCCGCCGGCCCTCGACGCGGAAGCGCCGCACGGGCTGTATCACTTCCAGACCGACCCGGCGACCGACGCCTATCCGCTCTCGCTCATTTCACCGGCCACCGACCGCACCATCAATTCGACCCTCGGCGAGGCGGCGCGTCCCGACGTGCTGCTCGACATCAGCGAGGCCGATGCGTCCGCGCGCGGTATTTCCGACGGCGATCTCGTGCGGGTCTTCAACGCGCTGGGGTCGGTGGAAATCAAGGCCCGCATTACTCCGCTGCTGCGCCCGGGCACCGTGTCGATGCCCAAGGGTGTGTGGCGGCGTCACAGCCGCAACGGCCTCACGGCCACGGCACTGACGCCCGACACGCTGACCGACCTCGGCGGCGGCGCCTGCTACAACGATGCCCGCGTCAATGTCCGCGCCGTCATCACCGCACACTAGATATCGCGGCGCCCCGTCGCTCCGGACGGCCGGAGCGGCGCGCCGCACAACCGCTTGGGTTCTGCAGGAGGATTCACAGGTATGAGTGGCCGCACCGTGTTCTGCATCAAGATGAAACAGGAACTGCCCGGGCTCGACGCCGCCCCGTGGCCGGGTGAGCTCGGTGAGCGCATCTTCCGCGAGGTCTCGGCCGAGGCCTGGAAGCAGTGGGAAGAGCGCCAGAAGATGATTCTCAACGAATACCGCATCATGCCCTGGCAGAAGGAAGGCCAGGAACTGATTCGCACGCACCTCGAGCAGTTCTTCTTCGGCGAAAGCGCGGCGCTGCCGCCGGGCTACACGCCCACGCCGCAGTAGCCTGCGCCCCGCGTGCGGGCACGTCGGTTGGCCGCTCTCCGGACACCCGGTCGTCGGCCGATGCCTCGGGCTAGACTCGCAGAACTCCACAGGCCCGCGACGCGTCGCGACACACCCGGGGGGCGGGCGCACAGTCGCCCCCAGCAGCGACGACGCACGGCTCTCCGCAGGCACGCGGCGGGGGTATACTCCGCCGCATGCTGACCCGACGCACCTTCCTTCGCTCGACCGGCGCAGCCGCCGGTGCCGGCCTGGCGGCCCGTCACTTCGGCCTCGATGAGGTCGCCGCCCTCACGCAATCCACTCAAGGACGCCCCGCTGAGCAGATCGCGGCCGACGAAGATTTCTGGCGTGAAATCCAGTTCGCGTTCACGCTCGACCGCACCCTGATCAACCTGAACAACGGCAACCAGTGCCCTGCGCCCACCGTGGTGCACGAGGCGTGCAAGCGCTATATGGACTGGGCCAACCAGGCCCCGGTCTACCACCGCGGCATGATCGACCGGAATATCGAAACGGCCCGCCGCCGCCTGGCCGCCGAGTTCGGGGCCGACCCCGAGGAAATCGCCATCACGCGCAACGCCAGCGAATCGCTGCAGATTGCGCAGATGGGTCTCGACCTCACACCCGGCGACGAGATTCTCACCACCGAGCAGGACTACGGCCGCATGCTCACCACATGGGATCAGCGCGCGCGCCGCGACAAGATCATCGTCACGCGCATCGACTTCCCCTGCCCCACCTCGCAGGCCGATCTGCTGCAGCGGTTCGAGCGCGCCATCACCCCGCGCACGAAGGTGATGCACTTCTGCCACATCACCAACCAGTCAGGGCAGTTGTTTCCCGTGAAGGAACTGAGCCGTCTGGCCCGCGCGCGCGGCATCATCACGATTGTCGACGGGGCGCATGCGATGGGCCACTTCCCCTACCAGCTGCGCGATCTCGAGATGGATTATTACGGCGTCAGCCTGCACAAGTGGCTGATGGCTCCGCTCGGCACCGGGTTGCTCTATGTGCGGCGCGACCGCATCGCATCGACGTGGCCGCTGCAGGCCGCACCGGAACGCGCCGACAGCGACATCCGCAAGTTCGAGGAAATCGGCACCCACCCGCCGGGACCGCGCGCCGCAATCAGTGAAGCCGTGGCGTTTCAGCAGGCCATCGGCCTCGAGCGCAAGGCCGCGCGCCTTCGGTATCTCACGCTGCGCTGGGCGAACGCCCTCAAGAGCGAACCGCGCATCCGCCTGCACTCGAGCCTCGAGCCCGGCCAGACATGGGGCCTTGCGGTGGTCTCGATCGACGGTGTCGACACCAACAAGCTCGTCGCCCACCTCTGGGACCGCCACCGCATCGTCATCACGGGTGTGGGTCACGACAACCCTAAGGAACCCGCGCTCAGCTATCGCGGCCTGCGCGTGACCCCGAACATCTACACGCCGCTCGAGGAAGTCGACTACTTCGCCGACGCCATGCGGCGCGTGGCTAGGAACGGTCTGCCGGCCTAGCCATCATGCGGGCCATGGGCCGGACGAATGCCGCCAGCACAAGTCCGGCCCCGATGCTGAACGCGGCCACTGATCCGAACAGCGTGGGCAACGCCATCGATTCGTAGAACCCGGCCAGGCGCCCGCCGATGAAGTTGCCCACCGACGAGGCGAGGAACCACACGCCCATCATCAGACCGGCGATGCGCGCCGGCGCCAGTGTCGTCATGGCACTGAGCCCCACCGGGCTCAGCGTCATTTCCCCAATCGTGTGCAGCAGATACGTGGCGACCAGCCACCACGGACTCACCTTCACGCCCTGCTCGGCCAGCTGCGAGGCCACAATCAGCACGGCAAAGCCGAGACCCACGCACACGAGACCGAACGCAAACTTGGCGGGGCTCGAGGGTTCCATGCCGCGCGCGGCCATGCGCACCCACAGCCACGCAAATGCCGGGGCGAGTCCGAAGATGAACAGCGAATTGAGCGACTGAAACCACGTGCTCGGGAACGGCATGCCGAACAGCACCGTGTTCGTGTCGCGGTCGGCAAACAGGTTCAGCGTCGTCCCCGCCTGCTCGAACGCACTCCAGAACAGTGCGGCCGCAAGGAAGAGCACCGTCACCACATACAGCCGCCGACGTTCTTCCGCGGTCCAGTCCCCTCCGAATAGCAGCCAGCCGAAGAACGCCGCCGTCAGGAGCAGCAGCAGCACGCCAGCGGCATCGGCCACCTGCGTGGCGGTGATGGCGAGGGCACCCGTATAGGCGCCGAGGCCCAGCACCACGCACGCGCCCAGTGCCAGCAGCAGGCCGGCCCTCGTGCGGGTGACAAACGCCGGGGACGGCGTCACCGCCGGGGCCAGGCCCGCATCGCCGAGGTGACGGCTGCCCGCCACGTATTGCACGACCCCGAGCACCATCCCCACGCCGGCGGCGGCAAATCCGGTGTGCCAGCTGACGCGCTGTCCCAGATACCCGCACACAATTGGCGCTACAAACGCCCCGAGGTTGATGCCCATGTAGAAGATCGAAAAGCCCGCATCACGGCGCTTGTCGTCGGGCCCGTACAGCTGGCCGACGACGACGCTCACGTTGCCTTTCAGCAGCCCGGTGCCGATGACGATGAGGAAGAGGCCCAGGTAGAACATGGCCATCGACGGCACCGCGAGGCTGAAGTGCCCGGCCGCGATCAGGATGCCGCCGTAGAGCACGGCCTTCCGCTGTCCGATCAGGCGGTCGGCAATCCATCCGCCCGGCAGGGCCGTCATGTAGACCATCGACGTATAGAGCCCGTAGATGGCGCCGCCCTGCGCTTCGTCGAATCCGAGTCCGCCGGCGGCGAGGGGCGCGGTCATGTAGAGCAGCAGCAGCGCCCGCATGCCGTAGTAGCTGAAGCGTTCCCACATTTCGGTGAAGAACAGCGTCGACAGGCCACGCGGGTGGCCAAAGAACGAGCGGTCATCTGGGGCGGAAACCGGCTGGGCCATCGTCGCCGTATTGTATGCGGGTCGGGCTCAGGCGAGCAGGGCGCGGCTCAGGACGGCCCACACGGCATACGACAGGCGACGCCGGTGATGGCGGGCGATGGCCGACTGCCAGAAATCCCCGCGTACCACCAGGCACGCCTCGGGCATCTCGCCGACCGGCAGAGGCACCTTGTGCTCGTCGCGGTAACGCGCCAGCACCTCTTGCCGCGGATGCCCCTCATTCACGATGACGACATCGACGGGACGGCCAATCGTGGTACTGACCCAGCGCACGGCGTCGGCAGCGGTGAAGTCGCGCATGCCATCACCTTCGGTGAGCAGGTTGGCCACGAGAATGATGGGACCCGGCACGGCCCGCAGACGCTCAGGGACCCCGTCGACCAGCAGCGTGG
>JBIIDF010000125.1:0-7897 GCA_044238535.1 Vicinamibacterales bacterium | reverse complement strand
CGAACAGATTGCCGAACGGCTGAGGAACGGCGAGGTGCTCACCCCCGAGGGTCCCTCTGCGGACGGGACCTCAGGCCAGACGCACATGCCCGAGGGCATCCCCTCCACACGCGCAGCCATCCTGGCACCCGGCGCACGCGTGACGGTGGGCGCCCTCGGTCTCGAGGGCACGGTGCAATCGGTGTCGGGAGGACACGTCGAGGTCGACGTCCGCGGGAAGCGCATGCGCGCACGCGTGGGCGAGATCACCGTCATCAGCGGCCCGCCACCGGCATCCAGGCCGGCACCCGTCAGGGTGCATGTCGACCTGGCGCCGCGTGAGGGCATGCTCAGCGAGCTGCAGGTGATCGGCTGTGCCGTGGAGGAGGCCGTCGATCGCGTGTCGAAGTTCCTCGATGGCGCCATGTTGAGCGATCTGCGCGAGGTGCGCATCGTTCACGGGTTCGGCACCGGACAGCTGCGGAAGGGCATTCATGCCTTTCTGAAGCGTCATCCACTCGTGCTGTCCTACGGGGCCGCCCCGGACATGCAGGGCGGCGGTGGCGCCACCGTCGTGACGTTGAAGGACTGAGACCCCGTGCGTTTTCCCCAGACCTTCATCGACGAAGTCCGCACGGCGGCCGATATCGTCACCGTCATCTCCGACTACGTGTCGCTGCGTCGGGCGGGTACGAGCTTCAAGGGCCTGTGCCCGTTCCACGGGGAAAAAAGTCCGTCGTTCACCGTCAACCGCGACCGGGGGTTCTTCCACTGCTTCGGCTGCGGCGTGGGCGGCGATGTGTTCAAGTTCATCGAGCTGAAGGAATCGCTGGGCTTTCAAGATGCCGTGCGCCAGCTGGCGCAGCGGTTCGGCATTCCCGTGCCCGAACTGGAAGCAGACGCCGGCGCCCGCGATGACGCCGCCATCCGCGAGTCGCTGCTCAAGATTCACGAGGTGGCCACGGCATGGTTCCGCACCCAGCTCGACGCCCCCACCGCCTCCCGCATCCGCAGCTATCTCGCCGAGGCCCGCGGCCTCACCGCCGACACCATTGCGCGGCTGCAACTGGGCTATGCCCCTCCGGGCCGCGACGCGCTCCGCCAGCACTTGCTGACCCAGGGATTCACGCCGCCGCTGCTCGCGGCGTCGGGGCTGGTGTCCCGGCGCGATGACGGGTCGGAGGTGGACCGGTTCCGCAACCGGCTGATGATTCCCATCGCGCGCGACAGCGGCTCGGTCATCGCGTTCGGGGGCCGTGCACTCGATGCCGACCAGGTGCCCAAGTACCTCAACTCTCCAGAGACGCCGCTGTATACGAAAGGCCGCACGCTCTATGGGCTGCATCTGACGAAGGCCGACGTGCGCCGACGGGGCTTTGTGCTGCTGGTCGAGGGCTACTTCGACTATGCGCAGGTGCTGCAGGCGACCGGCCTGCCGGTGGTGGCCACATGCGGCACGGCGCTGACTCCGACCCAGGCACAGCAGATTCGGAGGTTCGCCCCCAAGGCCGTGCTGTGCTTCGACCCCGACACGGCCGGACAGACGGCCGCCGAACGCAGTTCGGCGCTCCTCGTCGCCGAAGGATTCGACGTGAACGTGATGCAGCTGCCGGGCGGAGCCGATCCGGATACGTTCCTGCAGACAGAGGGGCGCGACGCGTTCGTGCAACAGCTGAAGACCTCGCGTCCCTACCTGGAATTCCTTCTCGAGCGGGCCTCCCGGGGCCGCGACCTGACGCGGGACGAACCCCGGCGCGAGTTCCTGCATGCCATGCTGACCGTGGCCGCCCAGATTCCCGATCCGGCAGCCCGCGACCAGTTCGCCGACCGGCTGGCACACCGGGCCCGGGTGACCGAGGAAGTGGTCCGCGCCGAAATCCGGAAGGCCGCGGCGGCCCGCAAGACCGAGCTGCCTGCCGGGCGCCTGCCCTCGTCCACCGGACGCCTGCGGCCGGCCGAGCGCGACCTGCTGTGGGCCGTGATGCACGCCACTGCACAGGCTGTCCCGGTCCTGCTGACACTGGAGGACGCCGACTGCGAGGGCCTCACGGCCGGGCACGTGCTGCTGACGGCCCGGGACGTGGCCCGCCAGCCGGGCATGAAACCCGACGATGTGCCGAATCGCGTGTTTGAGCGTCTAACAGATCAGGACCGGTCATTTCTGACTGCCACAGCCGACCGCGGCATCGCTCCTGTCACCGACGTGGCCGGGGCGGCCCGGTCGCTCCGACGCCTCAGGCTGGAACGACGGCGGGGCGAGGTACAGCAGGCCATCGACCGCTGGCGGAGCGGCGGGGGCGACGAGGCAGAACTGAGCCGACTGCTGACAGAAAAACTGGAACTGCAGCGCCGGCTCGAGCATGAGCTGAGCTGAAAACGGGCTAGAATGTCGAGATCTCTCTGCTGAGAGATGCGGTCGAGTTCGCAACGCATGGAGGTAGGGCCTGTGTCCCTGGAAGAACGCTTCGAAGAAGTCCGGCAGCTGCTCATCATCGGCAAGGAGAAGGGGTTCCTTCTCTACGACGAGGTGAATGATCTCCTGCCCGCGGAGCTCACCTCCAATCCGGAGGATCTCGACGAACTGCACACCATTTTCCAGGCGGCCGGCATCGACCTTGTCGACACCGACAAGGGCTACCGCGAGCGCGAGGGGATGGAGCGCAGCGAGAATGCCATGGCCGCCGGCGAGGAGAGCGACCTCGACCTCACGCCCGGGGCGCTCGACAAGACCAACGACCCGGTGCGCATGTACCTGCGCGAGATGGGCACGGTGCCGCTGCTCACCCGCGAGGGTGAAGTGGCCATCGCCAAGCGCATCGAGCAGGGCAAGCTCTCGGTCATCAAGTCGATTTCCCGCATGCCGGCGATCGCCAAGGCGGTCATCCGCATGGGCGAGGCCGTCAAGGCTGGCGACCGCACCATTCGCGAGCTGGTGATTTTCAATGACGAGGAAATCACGGAAGAGCGCATCGAGGCCCGCGCGCGCCAGTTCCTGAAGGAAATCGACGCCGTCGTCAAGGCGCGTCAGGCGGTCGAGAAGCTCGCCGAGAAGCTTGCCGAGACGCCCAAGACCGACAAGAAAAAGTACCGTCGGGCCCGCTGGAAGAAGATGCGCGCCGAAATTCAGGTGTCGCGCCTCATCCGCACGATCGAGTTCACCGAGCCGGTCAAGCGGCGCCTCGTCGACGAGGTCAAAGACATTGTCGAGCGCGTGTCGAAGATGCAGCGCGAGCTCGACACGATGAAGAAGACGCTGGCCAGCACCACGCGCAAGCCCAAGCTCAAGGAAGAGGAGCGCAAGGCCCTCGAGAAGCGGCGCAAGGAACTCAGCGCCGACATCAAGCAGCGGACCGACGACCTCGAGGAGAGCGTCGAGCACCTGCGCCACACCCTCGAAGTCATCATGAGGGGCGAAGCGCAGGCGGAGCAGGCCAAGAAGGAACTGGTCGAAGCCAACCTGCGACTCGTGGTGTCGATTGCCAAGAAATACACCAATCGCGGCCTGCAGTTCCTCGACCTCATCCAGGAAGGCAACATCGGGCTCATGAAGGCGGTTGACAAGTTCGAATACCGCCGCGGCTACAAGTTCTCAACCTATGCGACGTGGTGGATCCGCCAGGCCATCACGCGCGCCATCGCCGATCAGGCCCGCACCATCCGTATTCCGGTGCACATGATCGAGACGATCAACAAGCTCATCCGCACCTCGCGCGCACTGGTGCAGGAGCTGGGACGCGAGCCCACCTCCGAAGAAATCGCCAAGCGCATGGACATTCCGGTATCCAAGGTCCGCAAGGTCCTCAAAATTGCGCAGGAGCCCATCTCGCTCGAAACGCCGATCGGTGAAGAGGAAGATTCGCACTTGGGCGACTTCATCGAGGACCGCTCAGCGATTTCCCCGTCCGAGGCAGTCATCAACCTCGACCTGCGCGAGCAGACCGAGTCGGTGCTCAAGTCGCTGACACCGCGCGAAGAACGCGTCATCAAGATGCGGTTCGGCGTGGGTGACGGCAGCGAACACACGCTCGAGGAAGTCGGCCAGAGCTTTGCGGTCACCCGCGAGCGCATCCGGCAGATCGAGGCCAAGGCGCTGCGCAAGCTGCGGCATCCGTCGCGCTCGAAGAAACTGCGGGCGTTTCTGGAAGGCCGCTCATAGCCCCCCTCGGCGGGCCCATAGCTCAGCGGTTAGAGCGGCCGGCTCATAACTGGTTGGTCCCTGGTTCGAATCCAGGTGGGCCCATTCCCCTCCGCCCCCGGGTAGCCGGTATGCACCGGCACCCGGTCGCGATAGGATGAGCGCGGAGGCTGCCCTATGCTGCCCGATCTCGAACGCCTCATCCAGCTTCAGGACATCGAACGCCGCGCCGCCGCGGCCGCCCGCATCGTGGCCGATGCGCCGGGCACACTCGCGGCCCTGGCCACGACCCTGGCCAACGCCAAGGCGGCCGTCGAGTCGGTCAAGGCCGCCATGGCCGACAATCACGTCGCGCGCCGCGCGTTCGACCGCGACCTGCAGACCGCGCAGCAGCGCCTCGAAAAATACAAGGACCAGACCCTGGCGGTGAAGACCAACGAGGAATTTCACGCGATGCAGCACCAGATGGCGGCCGTGAAGGCCGACATCGATCGCCTGGAAGGCAGCATCCTCGAGGCCATGATGGCAGCCGACGCCCTGCAGGAACGACTGGCCGGTGCCGAAGCCACCCTGAAGACACAGTCGGCCGCCGTGGCGGCCCAGCAGGCCACCGTCAGTGCCGAACGCGATGCGCATGCCGCCATCGTGTCGGCATGCGCGGCCGAGCGCACAACCCTCGTCGCGCAGATGACCCCGGGTGTCGTAGCCATGTTCGACAAGATCGCCCGCCAGCGCGCCGGCATCGGAGTGGCCCGTGCCGAACAGGAACGCTGCGTGGTGTGTCAGGTGCGGCTGCGTCCCATGGTGTACTCGGCCGTCAAGCGCAACGACAGCATCACGCAGTGCGATTCATGCCAGCGCATTCTCTATTTCAGTCCGCCGACTCCCGCGTCGTGATTACGGCCTACTTCGATGGCGGGTCACGCGGGAACCCCGGCCCCGCCGGCTATGGGGCCTTCATCACCGATGAGGCCGGCACGGTCCTGGCCGAGCTGGCGGGCGGCATCGGCGTCGCCACCAATAACGTGGCCGAATACCGTGGCCTGCTGGCGGCCCTCCAGTGGGCCGTCGACCACGACGTCCGTGCCCTGCATGTGCGTGGCGATTCGCTGCTGCTCGTGCAGCAGATGAAGGGCGTCTATCGGGTCAAGAATGAAGGACTGCTGCCGCTCTACCGGGAAGCCAGACACCTGTGCGCCCGCATCGGCACGGTCACCTTCGAGCATGTGCCGCGCGAGCGGAACAAGGATGCCGACCGGCTGTCGAACGTCGGCATGGACAGCAACGAACGCTGAACCTCCCGCATCGACCCCTCACTCGCGTCAGGCAGGTCGCTCGAGACGATGCCCGATGAGGGCCATCATGCGGCCGGCCCTGGCACCGTCGCGACGGAATGACGCCAGCAGCGGGCCATGGGCACGGGTGCTGACACCTGCCACATGAATGGCCTCGGTCCGCACCCCGGCCGCCCTCAGCTGATCACTGTTCGCACGCCAGAGATCGAGACACGGTGGCGCCCCGGGCTGCGGCTCGTGAAACCACCGGCGGACCGACGCGGTGTCGTGACCCGCGGCGTGAAACTCGTCGCGCAGCGCCTCGCCCACCTCATAATCTCCGGCCGCGATACTGGGGCCGATGGCCACCACCAGATCCTCTGGTCGGACACCACTCACGTCACACATCATCGTCACCGTCCGAGCCGCAATCGAGGCACACGTCCCTCGCCATCCCGCATGAACGGCGGCCACTACGCGGCCCCCAGCGTCCGCCAGCAGCAGCGGCACGCAGTCGGCCACCACGACACCCATGGCAGCCCCGAGGTGCGTACTGACCAGGCTGTCGCCATCCGGGCGTTCGGCGCAGACGCGATCGCAATCGCCATCGGACGCAATGACCACGACCTGATTGCCGTGCACCTGACGCAGGCGGCAGATGGCCGCCTCGGGGAGACCCGCGGCGGAGGCCGCCGCCTTCCACACCGGATCGGCCACCGCATCATCCGCTCCGGCAGGCAACTCGAGTTGCGCCGTCGTAAACATATGGGGCGCACACGCATCGAGGGGCGCACACCGCAACCCATAGCCCCACGGCGCCTGCACCCACCGAAAGGCGGGGGATGTCAGCGCTGGCAGGGGCTGCACGCGCATTCCCGACGGGTAACTCGCAGAGTCATGTCCTGTCGCCACAGTCGCGATTCTCCCCTGAAATCGGGCCCATCAGGCTGGCATTCAACTTGAAAAGGAGGAGGGCATCACGCCGGTCCACACGCCGGCTCCACGGGAGACACGACGATGCTCATCAAGATTCTGCCGAACGATAAGGGCAATCCGGCCGGAAAGCTGGCCGATGCCGAACTGCACTTCGAACAGGGCGAGCTGGCCGGCCTCAAACTGGTGGGGTTCGCCGTCTGGGAACGGCGCACCGGCGACGGCCGCAATGTCACATTCCCGGCCCGCGCATACTCGGTCAACGGCGAACGCCGCAGCTTCGCACTACTGCGGCCTCTGGCCGACAATGCCGGGCAGGACCAGCTGCGCGACCACATCCTGCATGCCTACAGCGAGTTCGAGGCGCAGCTGGCCGTGGCCAGCTGACTGGCACGACGGTCGCGGGTGCTTTCATGCCGACGCTGTGGATGGCCGCCGGGCGCACCGGCGGAGCCCTAGCTCAGGACAGGCAGCAGCCGCGCATTCTCTCGCGCGCGCTTGGGCGGCAGTGTCCACTCGGCGCGCGCGCTCTTTTCGAGTTCGCTCCGGAAGAACGCCGCCTTCATGCCGCCGTCAATGATGTCCCACGGCAGCAGGGTGTCCGCCGATCGGTCACGGTAGATATAGAAGTCGCCGTCGACGCCGGTGTCGGCCACGGCTTTCCGCCACTGGCCACCATTGCGCTCGGCCGCCTCAATCACCGGGGCCACGCGACGGTCGCCCAGCGACATCAGCGCCTGATAGTACGAGTGGCGTTCGCTCTTGATGTTGAACCACACGTTGTCGATGCCGGCCACCAGGCTGCGCAACCGATCCATCTTGCGCTCAATCACGTCCGCCCGTTCCATGGCCATCCACTGGTAGGCCGTTCCCGGCTTCGGCACCAGCGGATTCACGCTGGCCACGATGCGGCCGATACGACCACGGCCCTTGGCGTGCTGCATCATGATGTCGCGCAGTCGCAGCGTCAGATCGCGAATGGCCACCAGGTCTTCGTCCTCCTCACCGGGCAGACCAATCATGTAGTACAGCTTCAGGTTCTCGATGCCGTTGGCGAAGATCAGCTCGGCCGCCGCCTCGATCTCGTCGTTGGTCACCGTCTTGTTGATCACGCGCCGCATGCGGTCCGAGCCGGTTTCTGGCGCAATGGTCAGCGACCGTTCACCGCTGTCGTGCAGCAGTCGCACAATCGTCGGCGTCAGGTCGTCAAGACGCAGCGACGCGGGAGAAATCGAATAGCCCATCTCCTTCAGCGACGTGAGGATGTGCGCGATATCCGGATGGTCGCAGAGGGCGATCGAGACCAGTCCGGCTTTGGTGGCATGCGTCCGCGCCTCGCGGGCCAGCTGCAGAATCCGGTCGGTCGGGAACGCACGCACAGGCAGGTAGTTGTATCCGGCCCAGCAGAAACGGCAGAGATTGGCACAACCGCGCACCACTTCCACCAGGAAGCGCGACCCGAACTCGGTATCGGGTGTGAAAATCCTCGTCGACGGCGGATCGCACGCCTCGGTGGTCTTCAGCGCGGCCTTGCGCACGGTGGGCGGCGCGCCCGTCCCCTCGCGCGCCGTCATGG
>JBIIDF010000124.1:0-7993 GCA_044238535.1 Vicinamibacterales bacterium | reverse complement strand
GCAGGGCCGCGTGACCATCACCGGCCGCAAGAAGGAAGTCATCATCCTCGCCAACGGCAAGAACATCTACCCCGAGGAAATCGAGGCGCACTACCGCCAGTCGCCATTCATCAAGGAACTGTGCGTCACCACCATCGCGCAGGATGACAAACCCGCCGGCGAACGTCTCTATGCCCTCGTCGTGCCCGACATGGACGTGTTGAAGGAACGCAAGGTCGTCAACGTTGGCGACATGCTGCGCTTCGAGATGGAAGGGCTCGGCGCGAAGCTGCCATCGACCAAGCGCGTGCTGGGCTACGAGATCACGTTCGACCCGCTGCCACGCACCAGCACGGGCAAGCTCAAGCGGCACGAGATCGTCAGGCGCCTGTCACAGGCCCGCGCCGAGGCGGCGGCACCCTCCGAGTCCGCGAGCGATGGGGGCTGGCCGGAGGATGCGCACACCACGACGGCGCTGGCGATGGCGCGGCAGCGTGTGGGCGAGGCCGCGGTGATGCGGCCAGGCTCGAACCTCGAACTCGACCTGGGGCTCGACTCGATGTCGCGTGTCGAACTACTCAACGAGTTCGAGCAGGCCTTCGGCGTGAAGGTGCCAGAGGAAGCAACGCATCAGATCTTCACTCTGGGACAACTGGTTGACGCGGTGCGTCCGCGTGAAGGCGCGGTGGCAGCCTCGGCTGCGCCCGCAGAATCGTGGGCGACGCTGTTGCGCGACCTGCCGCCCGACACCGATCCGGTGCTGAAGAACGTGCTGGCCAATCGACCGCTGCTGCGGCCGCTGCTGTTCACCGGCAGCCGCCTGCTGCGGCCTGCATTCGGGCGCGTCGAGGTCACCGGACTCGAACACCTGCCGCGCACAGGTGCGTTCCTGATTTGTCCGAACCATCAGAGCTATGTGGATGCATTCGTCCTGCACGGCGTGCTTCCCTACTGGGTGCAGGCGCGGCTGTTCTTTGTAGGGGCAGCCGAATACTTCTCCACACCGCTGACGGCGGCCATGGCACGCGCGATCAATCTCGTGCCGGTTGACCCCGATGCCAACCTGGTGCCGGCCATGAAGGCCGGGGCCTTCGGCCTCCGGCACGGACGCATTCTGGTGCTGTTTCCCGAAGGGGAGCGGTCGATCGATGGCACCGTCAAGCGTTTCAAGAAGGGCGCCCCGATTCTGTCGCGCCATCTTGACGTGCCGATCATCCCCGTGGCCCTGCGCGGCGCCTACGACGTGTGGCCGAGGAACGAGTCGTATCAGTGGCGCGGTGCACTGCCCGGCCAGCGGCACCGCGTGCGCCTGGCCTTCGGTCCGCCCTTCAGGGTGAGACCTGATGAGACCGACGCCGAGGCCGCGGCACGGCTGCGCGAGGTGGTCGACTCGATGTGGCAGGCGATCTGAAGCGGCCTGGCGGCTAGGGTCTGGCGGGCGCCACGGCCATCGTCTGTGAGAGCCAGGTGCTGATCCCCGAGGTCACGGCCGGAGCGACCTCGCGTCCGCTGAGCGACGGATATTCGCTGACCTCGCCAGTGGTGGCCGGCACGAGCAGGTGATTGATGCCCGGCAGTCGGAGTAGCTGCGCGTCGGCCTTCTTCTTCCGCTTGAGCGCCATCGCCAGAAGTTTGTCGCCGTGGTGGGACGGCACCTGGGTGTCGAGCTCACCCTGCACCACCAGCAGTGGCTGATCGACCCGGGTCATGGCCTTCGCGGGGTCGAAGCTGAGCAGGCTCTGGAACCACTGCGTCTCGGCCACGCGGCGCATGTCGTCGGGAATGCCTTCCCAGCCCGTCCCCTTGAGCACGGCGGCGAGGATGCGTTGTTGCAGCTCGATTTTTTCGGCGCGCTCGGCGTCCGAGACCTTCATCAGATCGAGAGCGTGGCGCTGCTGCTCGAGAATCAGTTCGGCGCCAGTCGTGCCTGGGCCAGCCACCAGCACCGCCGCCCTTACGCGTTTTTCGCTCGCGGCCAGCAGCATCGCGACCGCCGCTCCCTCGCTGTGGCCCACCACCGCGAGGCGTGTGCGGTCGACCTCGGGGCGTCGCTCGAGCCACCGGACGATGGTGCGTGCATCCTCGGCGTAGTCGGCCAGCGAGGCCGACTCGGCACGGCCGCCGGTCTGCCCCACACCGCGCTTGTCGTAGCGCACCACGATGAAGCCGGCGTCGACGAGACCGCGCGCGAGATGACCGAAGATGGGAATGCCCGCGACCGTCTCGTCACGGTCGACGAGCCCCGATCCGGCGATCAGCACCACGGCGGGGCGCAGGCCGGTGATGCCAGGGGGGCGGGTGAGCGTGCCGGCGATGTTGAAGCCGGATGCGGGAATGGTGACACGCTCGTCGGTGGGCAGCGAGAACTGTGCCATGCGTGTGGCGGCAGAGGCGATGTCCTCGCGGCTGAGCTCGAGGCTCTGGCCCGGAATGCTCATGCGCAACAGGTTGCCACGGTCGGCCGACGCCCAGAGCGTGACCTCGATGGCTCCGGCCGGTGGGGGATTCTCGACCGACAGCGTATAGCGAGTGGCGGGAATCGACTCGCGTGGTGTGTCGATACGCTCGGTGCTGACGTTGACCACACGAATCGGGACTTCGATTTGCGGCACCACGTAGCCGTGCAGGGTGTCACCGACGGTGCGTCCGCGCAGACGCTGCGCCAGCACGGCATACGACCCGAGGAACGTGTTGGGCAGCACGATGGTGGTCTCGGCGACGGCATCGGTCTTCTGCGAGCTCTGGCCGCCGGCGTTCACGGTACTGACAGCCTGCCCGTCGGCAAAGCGGGTGCTGAGCTCGATGGTGGTGCCTCGGGCCACGCTGGTGATCTGCGCCGAGCGGGGCCGCCACTGCGAGTCGTACCGGATGTCGACCAGGTCGGTGGTGATGTCGATCGGCGCCGACAGACGGCTGGTGCCCGACACGGTCATCCCCTCGGCCGTCGTCGTGATGCGCACGTCTTCGCGGCCAATCGGCCGCTGCTGCAGGAAGACCAGATAGCTGGCGGTGTCCTGCCGGGCTTCGGCGGGCGTGGAGACGAAGACACAGCCACAGGCCACTGAGGCCGCGGCCACGAGACGCATCAGCATGCAGGGGTTCCTCATCGGGGCCGGTAGAATCCTAGTGCATGTTGTCTCACGATGCCTACGACAGCCGTGTAACGGGCCTCACCAGGTTCGACCGACGAGATCGCGGTGTACTGCAGGTGACCGGGACCGACCGCGTCGACTGGGTCCAGGGGCTGGTGACCAACGACGTGCGCCTCGTGACGCCGGGCCACCGCCTGTATGCGGCCTGGCTCACGCCGCAGGGACGCATGATCACCGACCTCTGGCTGGTGGGCGCAGACACGGCCCTGTTCCTTGATGTGCCTGCCGCGCTGGCCCCGGCGCTGGCCGCGCGTCTCGACGGTCTCGTCTTCTCGGAAGATGTGCAGGTGACCGATGTCTCGGCCACCGTGCCGGTGTCTGAATTTATCGGGGCCGCGGACGCGCATGGCGTGTCGGCATCCGGCGTCGCGGTCAGCAGCGACGTATACGGTCGGCCCTCGGTGGTGGTGTACGGACCGTGGATGTCGGTGGCCGACGAACAGCAGCTGCCCCAGTTGCGCGAGGCTGAGCCGTCCGGGCTCGAGGCCCTCGACGTGCTGCGTATCGAAGCCGGTGTGCCCACCTTCGGCAGTGACATGGACACCGACACCATTCCGCTCGAAGCCGGCCTCGAGTCGCGGGCGATTTCCTTCACGAAGGGCTGCTACGTCGGGCAGGAGCTGATTGTGCGCGTTACGCAGCGTGGCGGTGGCCGCGTCGTGCGCCACCTCGCCGGCCTGCAGCTCGACCGGCCCCTGAGCCCCGACACGCCGCTGCCTTGTGACGTGCAGGTGGCGGGACGCAGCGTGGGACGGCTCACGAGCACGGCCTGGTCGACGCGCCTCGGCCATGCGGTGGCGTTGGCGACGCTGCATCGTGACCACCTGACGCCTGGCCATCAGGTCGAGCTCGCCGACGCGTCTGGGCCAATCACGGCCCGCGTCGTGGTGCTGCCGATGACGGAGGCCTCGTGATGCCGGGTGCGGGTGACGTGACCGTCGTGGCGGCCGTCATCGAGTCTGACGATGCCTTTCTGCTGACGCGACGGTTGCAGGGCACGCACCTCGAAGGACTCTGGGAGTTTCCCGGGGGGAAAGTTGACCCCGGGGAATCGCACGACGCGGCGCTGCGCCGCGAAGTGCGCGAAGAGCTGGGCGTGCCGTGCGACGTCGGTGCCCTGGTGCAGGCGGTCTCATATGCCTACCCCGGGAAGGTGGTGCACCTGCACTTCTACCGGTGCCGCATCGAGGGCACCCCGCAGCCCATGCTGGGCCAGCAGATGCAGTGGGTGCCGCGGGCGGGTCTCGCGCAGCTGACGTTTCCTGACGCGGACCGCGCGCTGATTGCGCAGCTGGTGTCGGAAGGGTGCTAGCGGTCCAGCGGATATGACTGACAGTGCGTCCGCATGGGGCACACGAGGCACCGAGGCTTGCGCGCGGGGCACTGCATGGCGCCGAAATCCATCAGCGCCTGATTGAAGTCGAACGCATCCTTCTGTCGGGGCACCAGCGCTTCGGACAGCGCCCACAGGCGCTGGGTCATCGCGTGGCTCTTGAGTTCGCCCTTCCCGATGAACACACGGAACAGCACACGGGCCACGTTGGTGTCGAGAATGGCGGCGCGCTGCCGGAACGCGAAACTGCGGATGGCCCCGGCGGTGTAGGCCCCGATGCCCTTGAACGACAGCAGCGTCTCGGGGTCGGACGGCAACCGGCCGCCGTGCTCGTCCACGGCCTGCCGCGCAATCGACTGCAGTCGGTGCGGGCGGATGTTGTAGCCCAGCGGATACCACGTGCGGACAAGGTCGTCCGGCGGGGCGTCGGCCAGGGCCTCGAAGGTCGGGTACCGGTCGAGCCACTCGTGATACTTGGGCAGGACACGGTCGACCTGTGTCTGCTGCAGCATCACCTCCGACACCAGGATGTGGTACGGGTCGTCGGTGCGGCGCCAAGGCAGGTCGCGCCCGTGCCTGCGGTACCAGGCCAGCAGCTGCCGGCGGAAGCGCTGGCGGGCGGCGGGTGGGGGCAGCGGATGCGGCCGCGAGCGGCGGGGGCGTGGCACAGGAGGCAAACCGGGGATGAGGCCGAAGCCCTATAATTGTCGCACGTGAAAATCTACACAAAGACCGGCGACACCGGCGAGACGAGCCTCTTCGATGGCACGAGGGTCAGCAAGACCCATCCCCGGGTGGCCGCCTACGGCGAAGTCGACGAGCTGCAGGCGTCGATCGGCATGGCCCGCGCCGCCGGCCTTCCGGACGACCTCGACACCATGTGCGTCACGATGCAGCGTGACCTGTTTGCCGTGGGCGCTCAGCTGGCTGATCCCCGGCACCGGATCGCGGACCGCGTCGAAAAGGCCCATGTGCACGAGGCGCACATTGCGCAGCTCGAGCGGTGGATCGATGTGCTCGACACCGAGCTGCCGCCCCTGCGGCATTTCATCCTGTCGGGTGGTGGCCCGGCCGGCGCGGCGCTGCACCTGGCGCGTGCCATCTGCCGGCGTGCCGAGCGTGCGGTGCTGCTGCTCGGGCCCGATGCCGTCGACCCGGTCATTCAGGTCTACCTCAACCGTGTGTCCGACCTGCTCTTCACCATGGCCCGCGCGGCCAATTATCGTCGGGGTATGACCGAAACCGAGTGGTAGCCCGGCTGGCCCCGTGAGGGTGCGGACCGGCGACCCGATGCCTGTTCGAGAGGAACGCGACCATGACACCTGCCCAGATTGATGCGCTCATCCATACGGCGGTCTTTGCCGCCACGCCCGAAGAAAAGGGCGAGGCGCGCCAGGCGATTCTCGAGGCGGGCGCCGCCGCGGGCATCCGCTTCGCGTCGATTCACGACCTCTACATGGCGATGGGCCGAGGCGAGGTGGGCGGATTCACGGTGCCGGCCATCAACGTGCGGGCGATGGCCTACGACACCGGCCGCGCGGTGATGCGGGCGGCGCGTCGCCTCGAGGCCGGGGCGTTTATTCTGGAAATCGCGCGGTCGGAGATCGGCTACACCGAACAGCGTCCGCATGAGTATGCGGTGGTCATGGTGGCGGCGGCGCTGCGCGAGGGCTTCCGCGGGCCGCTCTTCCTGCAGGGCGACCACGTGCAGACCAACGCGAAGAAGTACCACAGCCCCGACCGCGATAAGGAACTCGACACGCTGCGCGCACTCATCCGCGAAGAGATGGCGGCTGGCTTCTTCAATATCGACATCGACACCTCGACGCTGGTGGATCTCGACCAGCCCACCCTCGAGGCGCAGCAGGCGGTCAACTGCGATCTGGCGTCTGACTTCACGGCGTTCATCCGCGCACACGAACCGCAGGGCGTGACCGTGTCGGTCGGCGGCGAGATTGGCGAAGTGGGCGGAAAGAACTCCGACACGCACGAACTGCATGCCTTTATGACGGGCTTCAATGCCGCGCTGGCGCGTCGTGCCCCCGGGGCGATGGGCATCAGCAAGATCAGCGTGCAGACGGGTACGGCCCACGGCGGTTTTGTGGGGCCGGACGGCAAGGTGCGCATGGACGTGCAGATCGATCTGGTCGCGCTCGAAGAGCTGTCGTCAGTGGCGCGCACGGCCTATGGCCTGGGGGGGGCCGTGCAGCACGGTGCCTCGACGCTGCCGGCCGAGGCCTTCGACGCGTTCCCGCGCGTGGGTGCGTGCGAGATTCACCTGGCGACGAACTTCCAGAACATGGTCTACGACCATCCGGTGTTCCCGGCGGCCCTGAAGGACGAGATGTATGCCTGGCTGCGCGAGCACGCGCAGGAAGAGCGCAAGGCGAAAGACACCGAAGAGCAGTTCATCTACAAGGCGCGGAAGAAGGCGATTGGGCCGTTCAAGCACCAGCTGTGGACGCTGCCCGAGGATGTGCGTGCGGCCATCGGCCAGAGCCTCGAGGATCAGTTCGCGTTCCTGATGCAGAAGCTGTGCATCGGCCACACGGCCGGGGTGGTGTCCAAATACGTCACGCCCTACATGGGCATGCCGACGAAGGCTGAGACGGTGGCGGCTGCCGCGGGCCGCATTACCGCCGCCGAGCGCAAGGCCGAGGGGCTGGCCGACTAGCGGGCAGCGGAACCGCACGAGGCACACAGGACAGACGGGTCCGCCGGTGAGCACCTTCAACGTTCCGTCGCACCACTCGGCCATCATCGCCCGCCTCGGACGAGTCACCCCTGACGCCCCGCAGCAGTGGGGGACGATGACGGCGCACGAGATGCTGTGTCACCTGAGTGATGGCTACCGCGCCTCGAACGGGCTCATCACCTGCAGGCGGGTCGATACGGCCTTCTCGCGGTCCGTGGTGCGGTGGGTGGCGCTGTATTCCCCCTTGCGGTGGCCCCAGGGCGTGAAGACGGTGGCCGAGGCCGACCAGCGGCGCGGTGGCACGAAGCCCGTCGCCTGGGACGCCGATCGGGAGGAGCTGCTGCGGCTCGTCCGCACGTTCGCGCCGGTCGAGGGACGCGTGCATCCCCTTTTCGGGCCGCTCTCGGTGGACGAGTGGGGCGTGTGGGCCTGGCGGCACGCCGACCACCACCTGCGGCAGTTCGGCATTCCCGCATGAGTCGCGCCCCTGCGGGAACTCCACTTGCCGCGCCGGCTCAAAATGTGAGTATAATCACTTACGGTTTCATGTCATCGATCCGTTTCTCTCATCTCCGAGTCTTATCAAATCAGTAGAACAGATCGTTTTTGCCAGCGTACCGGCAAAATCTGATGACAGAATTTTCTGATCGTTCGCACGAGGGGCGTACCGTAGACTCCGGACGCGCGGCGTGTGACCGGCATGCGCGACGCGAAACTTCGATGAAGCAGTGGCTTACCCAACTCCTCACCACGATCGGGACCGTGATTCCCGACGCACTCGTCGCCACCGACAGCGATGGGCTGGTGATCGCGTGGAATGCAGCAGCCGAACAT
>JBIIDF010000122.1:0-7994 GCA_044238535.1 Vicinamibacterales bacterium | reverse complement strand
CTGCCCTGGACGTTCATCGTGCTCGACACCGACGGGGTGAATGCCTTTGCCGCCCCCGGCGGGTATGTGCATATCACCCGTGGGGCACTAGCCCTCATGCAGGATGAAGCCGAACTGGCGGGCGTACTGGCCCACGAAATTCTGCACGTGACCGAGAAGCACACCATCCGGTCGATTCAGAAAACGAAGGCGGTGCAGATGGGGGCCTCGGAAACCCTCTCCGGCAACGCGGCACTGCTCGACCGCGTCGTCTCCGTCACCTACGAATCCATCGTCGAGCGCGGATTCGGACGTGAGGACGAGCGCGAATCGGATGCGGCAGGTGCCGCCCTCGCGAGCCGGGTCGGCTATCGGCCCGCGGCACTGCGGTCGTTTCTCACCCGGCTCAAGGAACGCAACGCCGCGTCCACGGAACGCCGGGGCTTGTTTGCCTCACATCCCGACATGCAGTCGCGTCTCGATGCCATTACCCGTGCCATCGACACCCAGAAGCTGACGGGAACGGTGACGCTGCCCGAGCGCTTCCGGCAGACCATCACCTACACGCCGACGCCCCTCACGGACATTGCCACCGTCGACCCCGGGGCTGCGGGGCTGACCGGCGGCGACAGCAAGAGCGCCACGCCGAAGCCGGACGAGAAGGCCACCAAGGACGCACCCAAGCGGCGCAGTTTTGGCCTGGGCCGCATGCTGCCCGGCAGCGGTGGCGAGAAGACACAGGCCCAGGTGACGGGTTCCGGCGCAGCCCGAGGAGTCGACCCCGAACGCGACGCGCGTGGGGGCAGCAATCCGGCACTGGTCGCGGTGTCGATTTCCGCGGGCGACCTGCAGGCCTTCCGAAAAGCTGGCGGGCTCATCGCCCCGGGCGTGTAGCCGAAGGAAGGACCTCCCGTGCCCCTGACGTCCCTCGTCATCGCTGCCGCCGCTGGCCTGCTGGCCACGGTCGTGCTTGCGGTGGTCATCCGCAGCCGCTATATCCGCGGCCGGCTGCTGTTTTCGGCCGCGCTGCTCGTCGTGTCACTGGGGCTCGATGCGGCACTGGCCCAGGGGCTGGGCGACCAGGTGCTGGTCGCGGGACTGGCCCGCCTCACCGTCGTGCTCGGGCTGCTGACGATGATGGTGGCGGTGGTGGCCAATCCGTGGCGGGAGTCGCGGCCCTCGGAGCGCATGCCGGCCATCGTGCAGGACGCCGCCGTGCTGGTGCTGTTCGGCGTCATTGCGACGATCATCATGCGCGAGCAGCTGCTGGCGACATCGGCGGTCGGCGCGGTGGTCGTGGGGTTTGCCCTGCAGGACACGCTGGGCAATCTGTTCGCGGGGCTGGCCATCCAGATCGAGAAGCCGTTCCGCGTGGGGCAGTGGGTCAGCATCGGCGCCCATGAAGGCCGCGTCGAGGAAGTGACCTGGCGCGCCACGAAGCTGCACACCAAGATGGGCCAGTTCCTGATTGTGCCCAACAGCATCGTGGCCAAGGACGTCATCCTGAACTACTCGGAACCGGTGGTGCCGACGCGGGTCGAGGTCACCGTCGGCGTGAGCTACCTGACGGCTCCGCATGTGGTGAAGGAGGCCATCGGGCGCGCCCTCGACAATGCGCCGCTGGTCAACCGGACACCGGCACCACTGGTGACCATCGATGCCTTCAGCGCGTCGTCGGTCGATTACGGCATCCGGTTCTGGATTGACGATTACGCGACCGATCGGGTGGCGCGTGACCAGGTGCGGTCGAACCTCTGGTACGAGTTCCGCCGCTGCGGCATCGAGATTCCGTGGCCGATTCAGGTGGAGTACAGCCGATCCGAGCCACCGATGCAGACCGTGGATGAGGAGACGCATGCGGCCGAGGTGGTCGGGCGTGTGGAACTGTTCCAGCATCTGCCTGCCACGCTGTGGCCCCGACTCGCCACGGCGCGTCCGCTGCAGTGGTTTGCCCGCGGCGAAGCCATCGTGCGGCAGGGCACGTCGGGACGGTCGATGTTTGTCGTGCTGTGGGGCGAGGTGGCGGTGGTCCTCGAGCCGTCGCAGCAGCAGGTGGCCACCATTGGGACTGGCGGGGTGTTCGGAGAGATGTCGGCCCTCACCGGCGAGCCGCGCACGGCGACGGTGCGGGCGACCGCCGCGTGTCAGGTGCTGGAGATCAGCGCCGAGACGCTGGCCGATGTCCTGCGCGAGCATCCGTCCCTGCTCGAGCCCATGGGGCGCGTCATCGCCGCCAGGCGCACGGGGCTGGCCGAGGCGCAGCAGATGGCTGATGCGGCCGATGCGGCGCGTGCGTCGCATCCCGAGACACTGCTCGCACGCATTCAGCGGTTCCTGAAGCTCTAGTGCGGGGGGCAGTGCTCCTGATACCCTGTCGTGACCGCTCGGGTGTTCCTGCATGTCTTCCCCTTCTGCTTCTCCACGCACGCTGGCTGAACTGCGAACCCTCATCGATGACGTCGACGACCGGCTGGTCGGGCTGCTCGAAGAGCGGGCCCGCCTTGTCGTCGAAGTGGGGCACGCCAAACGCCACGAAGACGTGCCCGTGTATGCGCCGAGCCGCGAGCGTGCGGTGATTGAGCGCGCGGTGGCCCGCAATCGCGGCCCGCTCAGCGCCACCACGATCGAGGCGGTGTTCCGCGAAATCATGTCGGGCTCGTTTGCCCTCGAGCGCCCGCTGCGCGTGGCGGCCCTGGGCCCCTCGGGCAGCTACAGCCATCTGGCGTCGGTGCGTCACTTCGGCTCGAGTGTCGAACTCGCGTTTGTGCCGTCCATCGAAGACGTGGTGATCGAAGTGGAAGCGGGCCGCGCCGATCACGGTCTGGTGCCGTACGAGAACTCGACGACCGGTTCGATTCACGAGACGCTGGATGCGCTGGTGGCGCACCCCGTGGCGATCAGGGCCGAGGCGCTGGTGGGGGTGCGACTGGCGTGCCTGGCCAACTGTGCGCCGGGCGAGGTGCGTCGGCTCTATTCAAAACCGCAGGCGTATGCGCAGTGCCGCGCCTGGTGCGCGCGGGTGATGCCTGATGCCGAGTTCGTGGCGGAATCAAGCACCAGCGCCGCCGTGATTCGGGCGCGTGACGAAGCCGGTGCTGCCGCGCTGGCCTCCTCGTTTGCGGGCACGCTGTACGGTGTGCGCACGCTGTTCGAGGCCATCGAAGACCGGCCCGGCAACGTGACGCGCTTTCTCGTCATCGGCCGCGCGCCGGTGCCGCCGACGGGGGCCGACAAGACCACGCTGTGGTTTGCGTTTGCCGACCGCGCCGGCGGGCTGGTGGAAGTGCTCGACAGCTTCCGTCGGGAAGGCGTCAACCTGTCGCACATCGAGAAGCGTCCCAGTGGCGATGCGCACTGGGACTATCTGTTCTTCGTCGATGCGCTGGCGCACAAGGACGACCCCGCCATGCAGCGGGCGCTGGTCGACGCCGGGCGCCACTGTGCGCGGCTGTCCGTGCTGGGCAGCTATCCCCGGGCCGAACGCGTCCTCTGACCGCTGGCGTCAGAGGTCGAGCTGTCGGCCCACACCGCGCTCGTGTGCGCGGTCCAGTACCAGGCCGGCGGCCGCGACGTCTTCCACGGCCATGCCCAGCGACTTAAAGATGGTGATCTGGTCGTCTGCGGTGCGGGCGGGCACACGGCGCAGCACCACCTCGCCCAGTTCCCCGCGCACGTGCGCTTCGCCGAAGCGCCCTTCCCTGATCCCCATGACGACGTCACCCGACTCGACCAGTGCGGCGGCTTTCGAGTCGACGTAGAGCGCGGCGCGGGCCACCAGACGAGGATCCATTTCGCGCTGGTCGGGGCGGCAGGCACCGACCGACATGATGTGCGCGCCGTCGCGCACCCAGTCGCTCTCGATGACCGGTGTGGGCGATGACGTGGCGAGCACGATGAGGTCCGCACCCTCGACGGCCTGCTCGGCATGCGACGTGGCCCGCAGCGTGCCGGTCACGTGCGGCGCCATTTCATCGACAAAGCGTTCACGACTGGCCGTGCGCGGCGACCACACGCGAATGTCGGTGAGGCCGCGGACGTCCTTCAGGGCCTCGAGGTGGCTGCGTGCCTGCACCCCGGTGCCGAGAATCGCGAGCGTCGAGGCGTCGACGCGCGACAGGTGGCGTGCCGACACAGCCGACACGGCCGCCGTGCGGGCCTCGGTGATATACCGGCCATCGAGGATGCCGCGCAGGGCGCCAGTCTCTGCATCGAGCAGCACGATGGTCGCGAGATGTGACGGGAGCCCGCGGGTTTCATTGCCGTTGAACACGGTCACCAGCTTGGCGCCCATGCGTCCGGGGTCGGGCAGGTAGGCGGGCATCACGCCGAAGAAGGCCTTCGTCGGGCCCACCGACAGCACGGTGCGGACCGGCTGCAGCACATCGCCGGAGGAAAAGCGCGCCAGCGCACTTTCCATCACACCAATCAGCTCGCCCATCGAGAGCAGCGAGGCCACCTCGGCTTCATTCAGGAGACGGAAGGACTGGGACATGGCAACACTCCGGAAAGGCGGGCCGCCACCTCGATGGTGGCCGCGTGAATGGTGACAATGGCGTCGATGTCGTGGGCATAGCCGCCGCTCATGGTGATCACCGTCGGAATGCCGAGGGCGTGGCACCGCTGCAGCACGAGTTCATCGCGACGCCGCAGGCCGGCGATCGTGAGCGTCAGCTTGCCGAGGCGATCGCCTTCGTAGGGATCGGCTCCGGCGAGATAGTACACGCACTCGGGCCGGTGGCCGTCGAGCACCTGCGTCAGGTGCGTGTCGAGCAGGGTCAGATAGGCGGCGTCGCCCGTGCCGTCCGGCAGGGCGACATCGAGGTCGCTCTGCTCCTTCCGGAAGGGGAAGTTGGTGGCGCCGTGCATCGAAAAGGTGAAGACGGCCGGGTCGTCGTGGAAAATCGCGGCGGTGCCGTTGCCCTGGTGCACATCGCAGTCGACGATGGCGATGCGCGAGACGGCCGAGTCGCGCAGCAGGACGCGGGCAGCCACGGCCACGTCGTTGAACACGCAGTAGCCTTCGCCGCGGTCGGCGAAGGCATGATGCGTGCCTCCTGCGAGGTTGGCCGCGAGGCCGTCATCGAGCGCTGCCTGCGTGGCGGCGATGGTGGCGCCGACCGATCGGCGCGAACGTTCGACCATGCCTGGTGTCCATGGAAAACCGATGCGGCGCTGGATGTCGGGGGCGACCGTGCCGGTGGCGACCGCCTCGACGTATGCAGGTGTATGCACCAGCCGAAGGTCGTCCCAGGAGGCGGCCGGGGCCTCATGCAGGGCCGCGCGCGGCAGGATGCCGGTGTCGAGGATGCGCTGGCGCAGCCCCGAGTATTTGGCCATCGGAAAGCGGTGGCCGTCGGGCAGCGGCAGAACGAAGTGATCGGAGTAGAACGCGCGCACGCCGTTGACAGCGTACACCACGGCCTGACTGATAATGCCGCGGTGACTCATACGTTCCGGACGATCGATGCGCATGTGGCCGGGGCCCCGCTCCGGCTCGTCATCGATGGATTGCCGGCCCCGCAAGGGCGGCACATGCACGAGCGACAGGCCTGGGCCGAGCGACGGCTGGACCACTATCGGTTGGCCCTGATGCGCGAGCCGCGAGGGCACCGGGACATGTGGGGGGCGCTGCTGACCGAGGCTGCATCATCGGATGGTCACGCCGGCGTGCTGTTCATGCACGGCAGCGGATGGCCGGCCCTCAATCTGCAGGCCCTCATGGCGGTGGCGACCCTGGCCGTCGGTGACGGCCTGCTGAGTGGCGACGGGGACACGTGGCGCTTCGATACGGTGGCGGGACGGGTCACCGCGGACGTGCGCGTCGACGACCCGTCGGCTCCCGCGCGCGCGGCGCAGGTGCAGGTGACCGGCGTTCCCGCGTTTGTGTGGGAGGCCGGCGTGCCGGTGACGGTGCAGGGCCGGACGGTTCGCGCAGACGTGGCATTTGGTGGAGTCTTCCATGCGGTGGTGGATGCCGAGTCGGTGGGCATTCCGCTGAGGCCCGATCGTCTCGACGATGTGCGGCGCATGGGCATGGCCATCGCGGCGCAGGTGTCGGCACTGCGGCGGGTGCAGCATCCGCAGCACGAGCACCTCGCGGGCGTGGCGGGGACGGTGTTTACGGGACCGGCGATGGGCGAGGCGCACCTGTGCAGCGTGGCGGTGGGCAGCGATGGGCAGATGGATCGCAGCGCCAGCGGCACCGCGACCGCTGCCGTGATGGCGGTGCTCACCGAGATGGGACTGCTGCTGGAGGACCAGCCGTTTGTGCAGGAATCGCTGCTGGGCCTGACCCTGACGGGACGGGTGGCCGGACTGCAGCGGATGGAGGAGCGGACGGCGGTGGTCCCGGTCATCGAGGGGCGGGCCTGGATGACCGGGAGGCACACGTTTCTGCTCGACGCCGACGACCCGTTACGGTCGGGCTTCGAGTTCTAGCCACGCCGCGTTACTGCAGCCCGGCGAGCTTGCCGAAATCGATGGCGCGCGCGGCGTCCTGCAGGGTGCCGGCCCCGGGCAACTGGCTGCCCTTGATCGCCACGAGGAACCGCTTGCCGACGAGCAGCGTGAGTTCGCCGTCACGGTTCTCGTTGCGCCACTCCTCAAATCCGGGATGGCCGTCGAGGGTGACGCTCTTCTCGTAGCCTTCGCGCGATTCACGGCTCACGCCCATGGCGGCCATCATCGAGAAGGGCGCCAGCACTGCCTGGGCAAAGCCCGAGTCGGTGATGGTGACGTCGAGTGACGCGTCGCCCTTCGAATAGTGCACCTCGGTCTGCGTGAAGGCGACCGGTGCGGTCATGCGCTCGCTGCGCGGGGTGTCGCGCTCCCAGCCGGACAGGGTCGGCAGGAAGGCCTCGAGTGACTGGAAGGACACCGGGTCCACGGTCTTGCCGGTGCCGTTCATGGCCTCGGTGAGGGCCTTCATGCCCTCGGCCAGATCATCGGACGAACCCTTGCCCTCGGCGGCCTTCGAGAGGGCCTCGCCGGCCTTTTCAAGATTGGCGGCGGTCTCTTCCGCCTGTTTCTCGGCATCCGATTTTCCGCAGGCCACCGACACGGTCAGGGCGCCCACTACCAGCAACAGTGCGATTCGATTCATGGTCTGCTCCCTCCGGCGACGTCCGTCGCTCGGCGCCCATCATACGACTGCCGTCTCAGAATCCGATGGCCAGGCCGTCCTTGCGCAGGTCCGATCCGCCCCGCAGGACGCCGGTGTGCGGGTCGCGCATGATGCCCTGGAATCCTCCCATCAGGCCGCGGCCGTCGACGACTACGTGTCCACGGGCCGCCAGGGCCTGCCGCACATCGGCGGGCACGCCGCGTTCGATGGCCACCGAGTGCCCCTGATGCCGCAGGCGGGCCGCATCGCCGGCCTGCTGGATGTGCATGCCGAAGTCGACGAGGTTGGCCACGATCTGCACGTGGGCCTGCGCCTGATTGTCGCCGCCCATCACGCCGAAGGTGACCCAGGGGGCTCCGTCGCGCACCAGCATGGCCGGCACCAGCGTGTGCAGGGGCCGCTGGCCCGGGGCGAGTTCATTGGGATGGCCGGCCTCGAGCGAGAAGCCCGAACCGCGGTTGTGCAGGGTGATGCCCGTGTCTCCAGCGACGAGGCCCGATCCGAAGGCCGCAAAGATCGACTGGATGAACGACACCATCATGCCCGAGCCATCGGCGACGGTGAGATACACGGTGTCGCCCCGATCCTCGCCAGCGAAGTCACGCACGGGACAGGCACCGACAGCGATGTCGGCGACCCTCGCCGGGCCGTGCGCGCGTGCCTGCATCATGTCGATGTCACGCCGGCGTTCGGCGGCATAGGCCTTCGACACGAGGCGCTCGAGGACCGCGGGCGGCATGCGGCGGCGGTCGGCCAGGAACGCCGTGCGATCAGCGAACGCGATCTGCTTGGCCTCGCAGAGCAGGTGCAGGTAGTCGGCACTGGCGTGCCCCAGCGCGCCGATGTCGTCGTGCTCGAGCATGTTGAGCATCTCGATGGCCACGAAGCCCTG
>JBIIDF010000123.1:0-7994 GCA_044238535.1 Vicinamibacterales bacterium | reverse complement strand
GGCCAGCCCGGTCAGCACAATCAGAGTCGACAGGGCGAACGAGGTCGCGTCGGGGACGCCGAGCGGGCGCAGCATCCACACAAAGACGCCCTGCGGCAGGCCGAAGCCGCTGACCGACACCGGCAGGAGCAGCATCAGCAGCCCGATGGGCATGAACAGGAGATAGGCGGAGAGGGGCACGGTGAGTCCGAGCCCGAGTCCCAGGACATAGGCTTCGCCAATCCGGAGGATCTGCACGCCGATCGACCAGGCCAGCACCGCCGCCAGGGCTCGGGGGCGGTCGCGGTAGCGGCTGAGGGCGTCGGCCACGCGCACGACGGCCCGGCCCAGACGGGTGGCATGCGCGCGATCGGCCCACAGGTGATGCACGGCGCGGTCGAGCCAGAACAGGGTGAGGCTGCCGACAATCAGGGCGATGGCCCCGCCCGTGACGAGCGACGAGACCCCCTGGCCGGCGCGCCAGGCCAGCAGGCCCGCGAGCGCCATGGTGCCCAGCGACACCATGCCGAGCACGCGGTCGACGAGCACCGACGCCAGCGCTTCGCCACCGTTGCCCGTGTGCTGCCGCAGGCCGTACGTGCGGGCCGCATCACCGCCCACGCCCGCGGGCAGGAAGCTGCCGACAAACGAGCTGATGAGGAAGATGCGGGTGGCGTGACCGGCTGACACCGGGACGCCGCTGGCCGTGAGCAGCAGCCACCAGCGATACACCATCACGGCGCGGTCAACGGCGACTAGCGTCAGCACCAGCGCCAGATGGGGAAGGCTCACAGCGGCGGTGGCCCGCAGGGCCTCGGCCATGTCCAGGCGCGTCGACAGCCACCACAGGATGGCCACCGACAGCGCCGCCCGGGTACCGGTGGAGCGCAGCAGGCCGATCACCGGGGTTTCTGGGCGACGAACGTCAGCGTCTCAAACAGGTTCTTCCGCACCTTGAACACGAACTCTTCGGTGCCGGTGTAGCGGGAGAGTGCATCGACGCCGGGCACGTTGACCAGCAGCGCCAGAGCGGCCAGCGCATCACGCGCCACGCCGGTGGCCACGCCGATGCTGCGTTCCACGTGCAGGGTCTGGAACCCCGTGTCGTTGAACAGCTGGCGGACGCGGCGCTCCGTCGTGACGAAGTTGTGGGTGTAGTCCACGTCCCAGAAGAACGTCCGTTCCTTCAGATAATCGGGCACCACGACGAAGAAGAGTCCGCCCGGACGCAGGCAGCGCAGGGCCTCGGCCGTGAACGCGCGGGCGGCGTCGATGCCGCTCATGTGTTCCAGCACCTGGTCGGCGTACACCACGTCAGCCGAGGCGTCAGCCATGGGCATGGGCGGGGTCCAGGCTTCGATGACGCGCAGGCCCTTGCGCTTGAGCACGTCGACGAGGATGGGACTGGCCTCGACGGCGGTGTAGTCCCAGCCAGCTGCGACAGCCTGCTCGGCCAGCGACCCGTGACCCGGGCCGATTTCATACATCTGGCCCCGTGACTGGGCGAAGCGGTGGAGCAGCGCCAGCCGATGTTGCTCGATGCGTCCGCGGCGGCCGCTCCCGTACGAGGTCAGTGTCTTTTCGGAAAAGCTTTTGTAGAACGTGTCGGGCTGAGACGCCATGCGACGAGCATTGTAACGGCTTCGGGGCCCCGGGGGCCGTACGCAGCACGGGCCGGGCAGCAGTGCCCGGCCCGTGCCGTGTCGTGTGACGTCATACCGTCCCTAGAAGGGAACCGGCACCCATCGGTTGCCTGGGCGAATCGTTGACAACTGCCCCCAGTTGACCCCGGGCGAGTTGCCGCCGGCTCCAAGGACGACGTCGAATCCGATCCATCGGTTGGTGTCATCGTGCGCGGGCAGATAGGCGACCACATCCTCGCCGTAGCCTTCACCGCGCAGCGCCCCACAGGTGTCCATGGTGCACTGCGTGTCGCCCGGATTCTTCGAGATCATCCCCCAGCGCGGGTCGCCCGCCGCGAGCGCCTGCGCGATGTGGCGGGTGAACTTGAAGCAGCCGACCTTGCTCGCGCGCATGCAGGCCCCCCACTCGGGCGAGAGGGCCGCGACGGCCCGGACGCATGCGATGCGGTCCCCCGGCTGGTTCGGCAGCGGCCCGCAGGCGGCGGGCGGGGCGAACGGCAGCGGGTTCAGCGAGCGAGGCGCAAAACTCTTCGGCGTCGTGAAGGACGCGGTGGCCGACCAGGGACCGACGAACGTCTCCTGCCGGGCGCGGACGCGCCACGAATACGTCGTGTCTGGGTCCAGGTCGGTCGTCGCGGCGTAGGTGGTCCCGGTGACTGCAATCTCTGCGATAGTTGCGCCGTTGACGATGACTTGCAGGTCGTAGGTGGGATTCGCCAGCACGTGTGTCCCGCTCGCCGCCGACCAGGACAGCGTCGGGCGTCGCCCGTCGATGGTGGTCCCGCTAGCCGGGAGCAGTCCGGCTGGTGCGGACACCTTGAGTGTCGAGCCGTCTGCGGCCGCGGTGGTCCCGGTGGACGTGGAGGGAGAGGTGGGCGTGGTCGTCGATGAACTCGTGCAGGCGGCGACGCCTGCGACCAGCAGGGCCACCGCACCCATCTTCCCGAACGTGGCAGTCATTCCGCGCATAGGCCTCCGAAAGCTGATGAACACACCCTCGAGAGCATAGCCCACTGCACCGTGAATCGCCAACGCCAGACTATGAATATTCCGAGGGAAATCAGGCCCGCTCCGGCCCCATGCTAGACTCGCTTTCAGCGTGCGCCAGAACCCGCCGCTGTTCCTTTTCCACATGGAGCCGATATCTGTGACAAACCGATTCATGCAGGCCGCTGTCGTGGCGGTGGGACTTTTGGTTGTGGCCCGACCAGCCGCAGCACAGCAGGCGTGGCAGGACCGGGTGTTTGCCGGCATCAACTTCGGCTATGAAACCGGTGAATCCTCCTTCAACACCAGCGGCTCGTCCCGGGTCTACGGCGAGAACGCCACCATCTCGAACGAGGGGATGTTCGGGGCCGGACCCGTGGTCGACGCCACGGTGGGCGCGCGAGTGCTCGGCAACATCGGCGTCTCGGTGTCCTACACACGCCAGCGTGCCACGGGCGACAACGTCGTGAGCGGCAGCATTCCTCACCCGCTGCTCTTCAACCGGGCGCGCACGTTCTCGCAAACGCAAACCGATTTCACCCGCACCGAGACGGGGCTGCATCTGTCGGTGGGCTACATGGTGCCGGTCTCCGATCGCCTTGATGTATACGTGTACGGTGGGCCTTCGTCCTATCGCCTCAGCCAGGACACGGTCTCGGAAGTGGCCATCGCTGAAATCGGTGCGCCCTTCACATCGATTACCGTGACCCCGAAGACCGCGGTGCAGAAGAAGTCTTCCACGGGGTATCACGCCGGCGTCGACGCCACGTATCGGCTGGTGAACACCGGCGGCCTGTCGGTCGGGCTCGGCGGCTTCTTCCGCTACACGTCGGCCACGGCGACCGTCACGGTCGCAGGGGCGGCTATCGAGACCACCCTCGGCGGTCCGCAGTTCGGCGGCGGCTTGCGCTTCCGCTTCTAAGTGCGGCACGGGCTCGCGTCATCCGACGCTGGCCCGGTGTCTGGTTCTGAATGTGACACGGCCCGGGTTCCCCGTTGGGGAACCCGGGCCGTTGTCGTTGACACGCACACGACGCGCCGGGGCCTGCGACCCCGGTCGTCCCGCTAGAAGCGCCCCCGACTGATCCAGCGGCCAATCGTGCCGGAGTCGAGCGTGATCTGTGTGACATCGTTCCATCCGGGCTGGGGATTGGAGCCGCAGTGCCCGACGATGACGTCGATGATGTAGACGTCGGTCGTGCCCTGATCGGGCTGGCTGCCCCAGTTGTAGTCGACGACGTCATGGGAGGGGTCGTTGGCATTGCCGCGTTTGCCGTTGTAGCCCCACCGCGAGTCGCGGGCCCGCAACTGGTCGACCAGACGATCGAGGAACTCCCACGAGCCTCCACTGTTCTGGCACGAGTTGCGCAGCGCGGCCGCATGCGTCTGTGCCGTTTGCTGGGTGACGCTCCATCCGTAGGAGGGGAGCGGCAGTTTCTGTCCGGGCGCGGGGTTCGCCGTGCGGCCACCGGGCGTGGGACTGGGCGTCGGGGTGGGCGTTGGCGTCGGAGTGGGGGTCGGGGGCGCCGGCGTGCGGAACGAGAGCACCGACGAGAAAGGGGTCGTGCGTGTGCCGTCAGTGGCCGACGCGCGCCAGTAGTACGTGGTGTTCCACGCCGCAGCCATCGGGGCCGCGACGTTCGTGACCCCGCTCGCATTGGCAGGCACGGTGAGCACCAGGACAATCGCCGACGGGTCGGGCCGGTCGGCCACTTCGATCCGGTAGGTGACTCCGGTCGTCCCCGAGATGCGGCCATTCTGCAGGCTGAACGTGACCTGCGTGGTGGTCACCGCCCCGGAGGGCGCCAGCGGGGTCGGTGGTTCGATCACGACGGGGTCGGCTGTGCGGAAGCTCGCCGGTGCGGAGTGGGGGCCCGTATTGGCGCCGTCGAGCGCGCGCATGCGCCAGTGGAAGGTCGTGGCATGGGCCAGAGTCTGCGGCACGCGATACGTCGTGCGGCCGGTGGTGCCCGGGGTGATCCGGTCGGCGCGGTGCACGATCGTCTGGAAGCCGGCATCGGAGGCCAGTTCGAATTCGAGCCACAGGGCCCGTTCTCCCGTGGTGGTGGGGTTCTGCACCACAAACGTGACCCCGTCGGCCGACGGGGTAATGGCCGCCCCGGTGGACGGCTCGAGGGGGGTTGGTGCCGAGATGGTGACGCCGGGAATGGGACCGGCGACCGTCGGACTGAGCGGATTGGCACTCTTGGCCTGCTCGCACCCCGTGACGGTCAGGGCCAGCAGCACTCCGGTGCACGCGATAGAAACCCGGGACATCGAGAATGCTCCTTACCCCGGGGTATCGGCCAGAGTTTCGCGGAACTTTACAGCCCGCCGCACAAATTCCTGCGTCGGCCGAGTGCGGGGGGCAACCGTATAATGGAGTGTGCGCATCCTGATGCTGGCGCCCGAGCCGTTTTTCGAGCCGCGCGGCACCCCCTTCAGTGAATATCACCGACTCAAGGCCCTCTCGGAACTGGGCCACGACGTCGACCTGGTGACCTATCCCATCGGACGCGATGTCGACATTCCCCGCGTCCGCATCTTCAGGGGATGGCGGCCGCCGTTCGTGCGCCGCGTGCCCATCGGCCCGTCGGTTCGGAAGCTGCTGCTGGATGGGCTCATGCTGCTGACGGTGCTGCGACGTGTGCTGTTTCATTCCTACGACGCCATTCATTCGCATGAGGAAATGGGCCTGCCGGGTGTCTGGCTGGCGCGGTGGCTGGGGATCCCCCACCTCTACGACATGCACTCGAGCCTCCCGCAGCAGCTGGGGAACTTCAAGTACAGCCGCTCGGGTCTGCTGATTCGCCTCTTCACGTGGGCCGAGGCGCAGATGGTTCACGGTTCGCAGTCGGTGATCACCATCTGCCAGGAACTGCAGGACACCGTGGTGGCCATGGGGGCGGGCGACCGGTCGATGCTCATCGAGAATGTGATGGGCGGCGATGTCGATGACCCGCCGTCGCTGGCGCCCGACGCGGTGCGCCCGCGCTGGGGCCTTGCGACCGATGCGTCGCTCGCACTCTACACGGGAACGTTCGAGGCCTATCAGGGGGTCGACCTGCTCATCGATGCCTCGGTGCATCTGGCGCGACACGTGCCGACGGCCAGAGTGCTGGTGGTCGGCGGCGACCCGGGGCAGGTTGAGGCCGCCCGCCGCCGCGCCCGTGAGGCAGGGGTGGGGGAGATGCTCGTCTTCACCGGACAGCAACCGGCGCGGGACATTCCCAGTTACGTCGCGGCCTGCGACGTGCTGGTGTCCCCCCGCATCCGCGGCACCAACACCCCGCTCAAGATCTATTCATATCTGCGGTCGGGCAAGGCCATCATCGCCACCAATCTGCTGACACACACGCAGGTGCTGTCACCGGAGACGGCGCGTCTCGTGTCGCCGACGCCCGAGGCGTTTGCCGACGCTATGGTGTCGCTGCTGGGAGACCCGGTTGCCCGCGAGTCACTGGCGAGGCAGGCGCGTGAGGTCGCCGCCCGGAAGTACAGCCGGCAGGTCTATCTGCAGCGCACCGCCGCCGCCTACGCACGACTGGGTGTGCCGGCGGGTGCCGCGGAGGCCTCGGCATGACGGTGCTGGTGACCGGGGCCACCGGGTTCACCGGCGGGCACCTGGCCGCCACGCTGGCGCGGCGAGGACACCGGGTGCGCGCGCTCGTCCGGCCCCGCAGCCGGGCGCGCTTTGAGAGGTCGCCTCTGCCGGCCCTCGGCGTCGAGCCCTGCGAGGGTGACCTGGCCGATCGTGCCTCGCTCGTGCGGGCGACGGCCGGCGTCTCGGTGGTGTACCACATCGCGGCGACCTACCGCGAAGCCGGGCAACCGGACGAGGCCTATCGCCGCGTCAACGTCGACGGCACGCGCGCCCTGCTCGAGGCAGCGCGGCAGGCCGGTGTGCAGCGGGTCGTGCACTGCAGCACCGGCGGCGTCCACGGGCACATCGCGCAGCCGCCGGCCACCGAAGACGCGCCGTTCAATCCCGGCGACATTTATCAGCAGTCGAAGCTGGAAGCCGAACAGGCCGCGCGTCGCTACGCGGACGAGACGGGCCTCGATGTGGTGGTGGCCAGACCCATCGGCATCTACGGCCCGGGCGACACGCGCTTTCTCAAGATGTTCCGCGGTCTGGCACGGGGACGGTTTCCGATGCTGGGATCGTGTGACGCGTTCTATCACCTCACCTTCATCGACGACCTGGTCGAGGGATTCATCCGCTGCGGCGAGGTGCCGGGCGCTCGCGGCCGCACCTACATTCTGGCGGGGCCGCGCTACACCACCCTGAACGAACTGGTGGCGATGGTGGCCCGCGAAGTGGGGACCAGACCGCCCCGCGTGCACCTTCCGGTGTGGCCGTTCTTTGTGGCGGGTGCCCTCTGTGAACTGGTCTGTGTGCCGTTTGGCATCGAGCCGCCCTTGTATCGGCGTCGCGTCGACTTCTACACCAAGAGCCGGGCGTTCGACACCCGTCGTGCCCGCACGGAACTGGGGTTCGCACCGTCCGTGGATCTGGCCGAAGGCATTCACCGCACGGCCGACTGGTATCGACAGGAGGGCCTGCTGTGACCGCCGCGTCCCGCCCCCTGCACGTCGTGCATGTCTGCGACCACCTCGGATGGGCCGGCTCGCGGATGCACGGCGTCAAGCGCCTGTTCGCCTGGATGATGCCGCGCTTCGACGCGTCACGCTACCGCGTCACCCTGGTGAGCCTGCGCGGGAAAGACCTGAGCGAGGACACGCTCGAGCAATTCGGGGTGGATGTCACCTACCTGGGGCGGCACAAGTTCGATCCCGGCACCTATGCGGCGCTGCTGAAAGTGCTGCAGGCGCAGAAGGCCGATGTCGTGCACCTGCACGGGTACGGCGCCACCACCTTCGGGCGACTGTGCGCCTGGCGGCTGGGGATTCCGGCCATCCTGCACGAGCACGCGAATCACGGGGACACACCATGGTTCCAGAAGGTGGCGGATCGGCTGCTGGCCCCCCACACCGACCTGGCACTGGCGGTGTCGGCCTCGACGGCCGAGTTCACCATTCGGGCGCGGCTGATGCCCGCCGAGCGCACCCGCACGGTGTATCTCGGGGCGCCGCTCGATGAGTTCGCCCGCGTGCGCCAGCCACATGAGGTGGCGGAGGCCCGCGCCGCCCTGGGGATCCACCCCGAGGACCTGGCGGTGGGCACCGTGACGCGGCTGATGCCCTCCAAGGGGAACGAGTATCTGGTGGCGGCCGTGCCGGAGATCGTCCGCCGCCATCCGCGTGCGCGCGTCTTCATCGTCGGGGAAGGGGAGCTGCAGACGACGCTGGAGGCGCAGGCGGCGGCGCTGCAGGTGGGAGACCGACTGGTGTTCTGCGGATTCCAGCGTGACGTGGCGGCCG